>DATFRZ010000122.1:0-3763 GCA_035262885.1 Candidatus Acidiferrum sp. | reverse complement strand
GCGGAAGCCCCGAGCAACACCAGCGCGCTTCCGTGCAGGCCCATCTTCGAGAAGCCGCCTTCCACTAGCTTGCCGATGTCTTCCTGCGACATGCCCTCCTTGACCGATGCGAAGACCGCGCGAAAAACGTCGAACGTCGCTTCGCACGCCAAGCGCATGAGCTCCAGCTCGTGGTCCGACTTGCGCCCTCGGCAGGCAATGGTAAGAGGATCCGCGGAAATGCATTCCAGCCCTGGCGCTGCCGCGCGCAAATGGTCATAGAAAGTGAAAGGCGCGGTTTCTTCCACGCCGATTTTCCCCGTTCGAATCCCGCGATCCGCCAGCGCCGCTGCGGCAATTTTCGTAGGGCTTTGGTCTTCCTGCCAGATGTGTACTTCCGCTGGGAATTGCAGCTTTTCGCGCATGCGCCCTTCTTCAAACCCCGGCACGACAAGAATGGGTTCGCCCGTGCGCGGAAGCACCAGCGCCAGTAGCCGCTCGCTCATCGCCCAGCGAATGCCGGTGAAGTAATAGAGAGAAGTTCCCGGCGCGACGAACAGCGCGTCGTACTTCGGCTCCAGCTCCGCCATCAATTTCTGTGCATGCTGCAGCCTCCCACGATATTCGTCCGCCGCAATGGGATGAACACGCGCCCCAAGCGGCTTAAGCGCCGAGAAAGCCTCAGGTAGATCGTCGGCCACTGTTTTAGCCGCGGCGTTCTTGTGAAGCCCAGCCGCCGTCGCGGTCGCTAGCCCAGCGATGGAGGCGACGGCGCCGCCCTTTAGAAATTCCCGGCGCGAGGGTTGCGTTGAAACGTTCGAAGTTTGTTTTTGCATGGCAGAGAGAGCTTTATCTGTGGCCCTGCCTCTTGTCAATACGGATGAGGAGGCATAAAAAAATGAGGGAGCTTCGAAAAGCTCCCTCGCGGCCGGTTCCTTTGGAAGGCGTGTCGTTACCAGGAGAATCTGAGCCCTAGCTCCAGGTTGCGGCTGCCCCCGTTGAAGATGAATTTGTTCAGGAACTGCGGCGATGTTACGAAAATGTAGCTCGTGTTCAATGGGTTCGTATTGGTGTTCTGGTCGATAGTACCATTGTTGGTCGGCAAGCCCAGGCTGTAATTCTGGTGGTTAAAGGTGTCGAAGGTCTGGAAGCGGAACTGCAGTGATGCGCGCTCCGTGAACTTCATGGTCTTGAACAACGACATGTTCCAGATGTTGAGTCCGGGAGTGCTCACTGTGTCCCTCCCGGCGTTTGCCAAAGCGCCTACTCCAGTTTGCACAAAGCGGGCATTCGGGTTCAGCGCGACATAGCCAACTACGTTGCTTGAAGCGCACACCGCGCTCGTCGATGTGACAATCCGAGTGGCTCCACCTGCGCCGTCATTGCAAACCGCTTGAACTGTTGTGCCTGTCAGCCCCACGCCCGCTGGGTTAATGATTGTGCGGTCGCCAGCGGTATCGCCGTTCGCGTTCGAGTCCACCCCAGACAGTGGAGTCACCGGCTGGCCCGATTGCGCCAGGTACGTGCCACTCCACTCCCAGTTGTGCGTCAGCCCGCGCACGAATCGGTTTTCGGAACGAATGTTCGGGAAATCATAGACCCAGGTGATGGCAAACTTCTGGGGCAAGTCCAAGGCGGAGCGGCCACGTTCCGCAGCAAAGTTAAACCCGTCTTGCGCTCGCCGGGGGTTCACGCGGCTGCTGAACAACTCGTTCGTGGAATTGTCGATATTTTTGGAGAACGTGTAATTCGTCCGGAAATACAGTCCCTTCGCGAACCGGTGGGTGAAATCGACCGAGCCGGCATGGTAAGTCCCCGCTCCTACAGGCGGGTTTGTGGTGAGATTCCCGAGATATCCTTCTGTCGCCAACGGCTGGAACAAACCGTTCGCCAGGAAGCTCCTGAAATTGGCAAGCGTGCTGGCAGGGGTCGGGACACTCGCGGGGATCGCAGATGCAGTCAAGTAGGTCGGGAGCGGTGCAATGCCGCCGCCGGGTACGTTGGGATCAAACGCCGAAGCGGAGTTCAGGCGCTTCTGTACCGGCAATTCGAGGCTTCGTGTGCCCACGTAGCGCACTTCGACACTCGTATCCCTGAACAGTTCGTGTTGCACGCCCAGTGACCAAGTGATGACTTTCGGATCCACCATGTCCAGGATTAGCGCCTGTGTGGCTGCCCTAGCAGCCGCGGGCGTCGCGGGCGGCACGTTCACTTGGAGCAACCCGCCAGTGGCAAGAAATCCAGGCCCCGGTGTGCCTCCGAGACCTGAGGTGCACCACGCCGGCGCGCCCGGTAGCGCGCAAGTAAGAGTGGTGTTCTGTTCCGTCTGCAGTTCCGGTGGCAAGCTGTTGATCGCAAAGTTGAGGGGGATCACATCGTAGGCAATCTGGCCGCCTCCGCGGATGGACCATTTGCCGCGGCCCGTCGGATCCCAGGCAAATCCCACGTGCGGCCCAAAATTATTGGTGTCGGATGTTGGCTTGCGGAAGATCAAACCAACGGCCGGATCATTGGCAATCGCGTTCAGGGCTTGTTTCCCTTCATCGCGCGGCACGCCGGACCATTCGTATCGCAGTCCAAGATTCAACGTGAGCCGCGGCATCAGCTTCCAGTCGTCCTGCACGAACCAGTAGACCGCGGGATTGTTGTTGGCCGACGTGGCTGTTCCTGCGCCTCGGAGCGCTCCATTCCCGCCGTCGGGTACAAGGTCGTTGACAAGCGTGTTGAGCGACGCATAGTCCCATTCCCCGCGGGCCCGCGGCAAAGAAGTGGTCTCCGTGATGTAGTTCCTCCCTTCGACTCCGGCCTTAAATGTATGCTTTCCCCGAATGTAACTTACGTTTTCCACAGCTTGATAGACATTCTGAACATACCCTTGTGGAGCGAGACTGAAGGGTCCGAGATTGCTGCCGAATGGATCGATTTCCACGTTCGGGAAATTCGCAAACTGGCTCGGCGGCAAATCGTTGGGCCCGCTTAGCCTCGAAAAAGACAGCCTAAAGTCGTTAATCACCCGGCTGCTAATCGTCCAAGCGTCTGTCAAAATGTACTTGCGGGCGTCAGATTGCTGCGTGCCGGTGAACTGGCTCTGCGGCTGAATAGGGTTCACCTGTGGCAAGCGCTGTCGGTCGTAAAGAACACGCCCGCGGACTTGGTGCTTCCCCAGATTTAGATCGCCATTGATTGTAAAATCGTGCTCTCGGAACCAACTGGGAGCAACTCCCGCAAACGTGCCGATTGGAATGTTCTGCGCATTGCCATTCAGGCTCACCGGCACCGTACCCTTGTCGTTGACGGGCGCGATAGGGAATTGTTTCAGTACCGCGACTACGGCGGAATCGGGATTGAGTGACATCAGTTGCGATATTCCGGTGGCGGTCGGCGTGAGTACCGTCGCGCCCTGCGAACCGAGACCCTCATTCTGGAATTCGTAAGCTCCGTAGATGAAAAACTTGTCCTTTCGAATCGGGCCACCCGCGCTTGCGCCAAAGCGGTTGTAGTCAAAGCGATTTTTCACATCGGCGGGCGGAGTTGGCTGGCCGGCGGCAGCGGCTATTTCTTGGTTTGTTGCCGCGTTGAAATCCCGGTTGCGGTTGTATGCCCAACCAGCGCCATGCCAACTATTTGTGCCGGACTTGGTAACGATGTTGAACTGTCCCCCGGCCGAATGGCCGTACTCCGCGCCGAATTGATTAATGATAAACGTGAATTCCGCCACTGATTCCTGAATGGCTAGTTGCGTAAAACCGTTCGTGTCCACCCTGTTGTCGTCCACGCCGTCAAT
>DATFRZ010000121.1:0-12947 GCA_035262885.1 Candidatus Acidiferrum sp. | reverse complement strand
GATGAATACTTCGTCAAGCGCAAGCTGTATCCCAACGTGGACTTCTACACCGGTTTGATTTACCAATCCATGGGATTCCCGATGACGATGTTCCCCGTGCTGTTTGCGATTCCCCGCACTTCGGGCTGGATCGCACAATGGGAAGAGATGCTGCTTGATCCAGAGCAGAAAATCGCTCGTCCGCGCCAGATTTACCTAGGCCACGACACCCGTCAATACGTTCCCATCGAACAGCGCGGCTAATCGGCCGAAGTATCCACTTGGAAAACCGCCGTCCGCGAAGCCCTCTCGAAGCTCTTCTTTAGCGGTATAGTGGTTTCGAAGCGAGGGTTGGCATGTCTCAAGTTTCCGCACCACACACACAGACCGGAGCCCGCCGCCGCAGCCAGCGCGTACTCATGCAAGTGGGCATCCGCGTTCGCGGCAAGGATGCCCAGGGGAAGGATTTTGAGGAGATAACGGAAACGCTCGCGATCAACGCGCACGGTGCGCTCGTGCTCCTCAACGCGCGCGTTATCAGCGGCGGTGTGGTGCACGTGAGGCACAACAAGACGGAAGAGGAACAGGAGTGCCGCGTAGCGTTTCTGGGCCCGGTGCGCAGCGGCAGGGCGGAAATCGGCGTGGAATTCGCAACGCCCAGCCCGAATTTCTGGCACGTGGCCTTCCCTCCTGAAGACTGGTCGCCCAAGAACCCCGAGGCGCGTTCCGCAAACGCAAAGCTCCGCGCACCAAAGTAAGTTGTCCTTTCCGGACCTGGAATTCCCTAAGACTCTTTTCTTGAGCGAAAAGGCAAACTCGCGAATGTCGTGGGATTTTATGGAAAGGGCACGGGAAAGTGTCGATCGCCGGAACCTATTTGGAGCGTTCTTTCCTTGCCATCATCGCGGACAACAGCCATTTCCGCAGCACCATCAGGTAATACGGCCGGGTATCAGTGAACATCAGCCCCATGCCCAGTTCTTCTTGCATGTAGATCACCGTCGCCTGGCCCTCGTAAAACTCTGTCGCGGTGAAGACCTTGACCGTCAGTGAAGCTCCTTCCGGATACGGACTTTCCGTGCTCACATAGCAGCCGTTCAAACTAAGCCCGGTCACTCGCGCGGTTCTCATGTCCGGCGAAGAACCCTCACGCATTTCGATGGAGGCTTCAAACGGGTAACGAGGCGTGCGTCGGCGATCGTTCTCCATATCCCTCCAGGGCAAGAGAGATTTGGCACGATTCTACGCTGGGAATCACAATCGAGCGCAAGTATATCTTTGGTTTTCGATTCTTCAGGAATTCTACAAGAATTAATTTGCCTTTGATGCGGCGGGAACTTGAAGGCCAGAGGCCAGCGTCAGATTTTCTCTCAGCCGGCGTCGCGCGCGGAACAGCCGCAGGCGTACGGTCAACGAGGAGATTCCCATGCGCTCCGCCACCTCTTGGGTCGTATATCCCAGGACGTCGCGCAACAGGCACACGCGCCGCATCTCCGGACTGAGCTGCTTGATCGAGTCTGCCAGGCGCTTGCGCATTTCCAGCCGCGCGAAGCCCTCCTCAGGATTGTCATTTTTCGAGGCAAGGGTGCTTCCCAAGTTTTCTTCACCAACGCCGGTGGGCTCTTCGAGCGAGAAAGCCCTTCCGTCGCGCCGTTTGCGTAGAATGTCAATGGAGGCGTTCGTCCCGATGCGGGAAACCCACGCATGCAGATCGTCCCTGTTTTGCTCTCGATGGCTGGCACCCACAAACTGCTCGAGCCCGCGGATCACTTTCAGGAAGGCATCTTGACGCGCGTCTTCCGCATCCGCCGGGTTTCTGGTGAACCGAAGCGCTCCGCGGTACAAGCCGGTAGCGTAGGGCAGGATCAGCTTCGCTAGGGATTCGCGATTGCCTTGCTGTGCCTCGCGGAGCAACGCGGGGCGCGTGACCGCTTCGATACCCATGGATATGGTAGCCATGATAAAAAGAGAAGAGGCAGGCCAATCGCCAAGCGGCAATTCAAGTAAAGCACAAGAAACTAAAGCACTTAACGTCCGGAATTGGAATGCCGCGAAAATGTAGAGTGCCCGTTTTTGGGACGCCACCTGGGCGATTCCGGTCATTCTGAACACTTCGGATTCAAGGCGCTTTCGAGACTGCGGAAGCGGGATGTGCGGGCAACTCGAGAAAAGAATTGTGCAAATTCAAGATGCGCCAGCGGTCTTTGTCGCGGCGGCACATCGACATGCCATGTCCCGCGATGTGTTCTTGCGGCGAATCGATAGTGTAATCGTAGGAATACCAGAGCGCATCGCCAAAGGTCTTCATGTCTCGCACGCACATTTTGTAATGCAAGTTGGGAGCGAATTTTAGGTAGCGTCGCTGCAGATAGTCCATGACTTCTTGTCGTCCGCGAAATTCCTTTTGTGGCGTATAGAAAACAATTTCCGGATCGAAACATTCGGTCAGTTCCATAGCATTTCCCGAGTCGAAGGCCTCGTTGCACCGATGCATACTCGATTCCATCTCCGCGTAAACAGCTTTGGCATCTTTCACATCGCGAGCCGCTTCGCTCAAGGAGGCGACTTGGTGCTTCAGATCAATCGTTACGCCCATTTTGTCGAGCAGATCGACGCCGAGAATGCCGTCGATCTGGCTGCCGCAAGCCTTGCCAATCGGGCTCAAGTCAATCGCCGGAAGCTGCAAACCGCGGAGGCGATGGGTTCCGAGCGTCAATTCGGGGAGAGAGACTTCGCGCGCGCTTGTCGCCGCCGTTCCGCTCCAGGAGGTGACCTGAATCTGCTTCGAACGGCCCGAGGAGAAGGACTTCAGGTTCAGCATCGTGGTCGCGGCGGTATCCAGCAGGAATCGCATGTCCGCGCCATCAATGCGAAGCTTCACGACCGGCAGCACGTCGCAGCGCTCGATGGGAATGTCGTCCGAAGACAACGAACCCTGTGCGACGGCTGTGCGCGGGAAACAAGCCGGCACCAATAGCAGCACCATCGCTGTCACACCCAGCCGGATCATGCTCGTTCAGATGCCGGCGGATGAAAACGGTTATGCGAGAGGTTCGTGCGCTGCGCGCCCCGCGGTCAGAAGGTTAAGCTGCTTCGGATGCTATTCGGCGGGCTGAAGCTTATCACCCTGCATTTCCCATTCGATGCGCATCAGAAAATCGAAGTGCATGCCTTCGGTCTTCAGCCATCCTTCGAGCGCCTCACGGGATTCCGCGCGAAACTCCACAAACATCTTCCCTTCGAGCATGTTGACGAGTACACGTTCGACGCGCGCGGTGCCGCCCGCTTGCATGCGCTGCGCGAGGGCTTCCGCCCCCTGTCGCGTGAGGCAGGCAAGCGTGTGCTGCGTAAGGTAGCGAGGCATGAGAACTCCCGACAAAATGTTGAAATGCAAGTATTTCACAAAAACGAATGGGGCGTTCACCCGAAACACCCGGAAACAATTCGCCGGATTGCGCGTCTCTACCAGCATGAACGTGCTGACCAACCTGCGTCATTCCCTCCGCCAAATCTTCAAGAATCCGGGGTTTTTCGCGGTGGCGGTCGCGGCCCTCGCGCTGGGGATTGGCGCCAACACGGCCATTTTCAGCGCCGTCGAAGCCGTGTTGCTCCGGCCTCTGCCCTACTTCCAGCCGGATCGGTTGGTCATGGTCTGGGAAGACTCTTCCTTCATCGGTTTTCCGGACAATACCCCGGCCCCGGCGAATTACCTGGACTGGAAGGCGCAAAACACGGTGTTTACAGACATGGCTGCACGACAAGGGAGCAGCATGAGCCTGACCGGAGGCGGCGCGCCGGAGCAGCTCTTTGGGCAGCGTGTAACGACGAATTTCTTTGACGTTCTTGGAGTACCGCCGGTCATCGGCCGCGTCTTCACGCCCGAAGAAGACAAAGCCAAGGAGCAAGTGGTCCTCATTAGCTACGGCTTGTGGCAGCGCCGCTTTGGCGGAGATCCGTCCATCGTGGGTCGCGCGATCCTGCTGAATAACAAGGGGACCAAAGTCCTGGGAGTCATGCCGAGGGGTTTCTTCTTTCGCGAGAAGAATGTGGACTACTGGACGCCGCTCTACTTCACTCCGGAGCGATGGGCGCAGCGCGGCAATCATTTTCTGAACGTAGTGGCGCGGCTCAAGCCGGGTGTGACCCCAGAGCAAGCGCAAACCGAAATGGACACGATTGCGGCGCGGCTTCAGCAACAATACCCGGAGACCAACGCGAAGGTCGGCGCAACCGTCCGACGCATGCAGGAAGATTTTGCAGGCGATACAAAGGACGGATTGCTCGTGCTGCAAGTGGCTTCCGTGTTCGTGCTGCTCATCGCCTGCTCGAACCTGGCGAATTTGCTGTTGGCGCGCTCGACTGGCCGAAAGCGTGAGATGGCTGTTCGCATCGCTTTAGGAGCAACGCGTGGACAAATCGCGGCGCAAATGCTGTCCGAAAGCCTGCTTCTATCCGTCGCAGGTGGCGCGTTGGGGCTGGTAGTGGGCCAGGCGTGCTGGAGCGCCTTCAGCACCTTGGTGCCACCGCAGATCGGCCAGGTGGGATTTCAAATCGACTGGCGGGTTTTGCTCTTCACGGCAGGGATATCCATTGCAGCCGGCGTGCTGTTCGCCATCGCCCCGGCCCTGCGCGCTTCCGATGTTTCCTTGCAAGAAGCGCTGAAAGACGGTGGCCGCTCGGGGGAATCGCGAAGTGGTATGAAGTTGCGCGATGGACTCGTCGTCACGGAGTTCGGTCTGGCGTTCGCCCTGCTCGTCTGCGCGGGCCTGATGATCCAGACGATTTGGAACCTCCGGAAACAGGACTTGGGATTCCGCGCCGATCATTTGCTGACAATGGCCGTACCTTTGCCCGACACCAAGTACGACACCAAGGAAAGGCGCCGGAGTTTTTACAACAACGTCGCAGCCGGTGTGCGGTCTCTTCCCGGCGTCAAGGGCGCGGATTTCATTTCCGATGCGCCATTTACCGCCAACGGCGACACCTACGGGTACATCGTCGAAGGAGAGCCGCCCCTTCAGCCCGGCCAAGTGAACGATGCGCTGTACCGCGAGGTGACGCCTTCCTATTTCCAGACCGTCGGCGCTGCGCTGCGCGAAGGGCGTTTCTTGCAGGAGAGCGACCGCGAAGGAGGGCAACTCGTCGTCGTGGTCAACGAATTCTTGGCCAGGCGTCATTGGCCAGGACAAAGCGCTATCGGCAAGCGACTACACTTCGAGGACAAAGACGAGCCGTGGCGCACGGTGGCGGGTGTCGTGCGGGATATTCGTGATCGTGGGTTGCTGCTCGGCATGAAGCCCGCCATTTATGTGCCAGTGAATCAAGTCAAGCCCGATAGCTTTTCCTGTCTCGTTGTGCGCACTGCGATGGAACCAAAGAGTGCCGTGAAAGCCGTGGAAAACACGGTCTGGGCCGTGGATTCGGAGCAGCCGGTAACGCTGGTTCGAACCATGGGCGAATTGATCGAAGCCAATGTCTCGGACCGCACGCGCCCGATGATTTTGCTTGGCGTTTTCGCGGCCTTGGCGCTCGTGCTTGCCTGCACCGGCGTTTACGGCGTGCTGGCCTATGCGGTGGCGCAGCGCACGCGTGAAATCGGCGTCCGCATGGCGCTGGGAGCGAAACCCGTAGACGTCACGCGCATGGTCCTTCGACGCGGCATGAGCCTCAGCGCCATTGGACTTCTCGCAGGGGGAGCGCTGGCCGCTGCCCTCAGCGGACTCTTGCGCTCGCTCTTGTTTGGAGTCACGCCTATCGCGCCGGCAATTTACGCAGGAACCGGAGTCGCGCTGGTACTCGTGGCGATGGCTGCCTGCGTCATTCCCGCTCACCGCGCCTCGCGCGTGGATCCCGTGGTCGCCCTCCGCAACGAATAATCGCTCGGGACAATGGCGTACTGGCCCGCCCATATCTTCATGGGCCGTAGCTCACGCATGCAATCCAAGATGGCATGCGATTGGTCTTTTGTTTGCCAGAATCCGCCCTGGGACAACGCGCGGAATCTATATCGCATCTTGGTATAGTAAGGAAAGTAAATTGTGGGGGACGGGGTGGCCGATGATGAGGGTCTTCGCGGTATTGTGTCTCTTCACGTGTTGCAGTTCGATTCCAGCGCAGCAAAGACCAAAAGACAAACCCAAGAGCATAGAAAGCGTTGGCGGCTCAAGCGACAGCTCCAATCCATCCACTGGGAAGCTGCCGGTCCGCCGCGTCGTCCTGTACAAGAATGGCGTCGGCTATTTCGAGCATCTCGGGCGCGTGCGCGGCAGCCAGGATGTGCATGTGGACTTCACCAGCGCGCAATTGAACGATGTGCTGAAGTCGCTTACGGTTCTCGACCTTTCGGGAGGACGCATAACGGGAGTGGATTACAACTCCGAAGCTCCGCTCGCTAGGAGGCTGGCCACCCTGCGGCTGGCTCTCGGCGAAAAGCCCACCACAGTGGAGTTTCTCGGTGCTTTAAGGGGCGCTCGGCTTGAAGTGCGCAACGGCAATGGCCCGGCATTAGCCGGAAAATTGCTGAGCGTTGAGAGAAAAACTTGCACTGGAACGAACTGGACCGTAGAGACCGACGAAATCTCGGTCATCACCGATACCGGCGAAGTTCGCAGCGTGGACTTAAATCCCTCCACCGGCCTTCGGATCGCCGAAAAAGATCTGCAAGTGGAAGTGGGACGCTATCTGGGCTTGGTTGCTTCTTCGCGAGATCAAGATGTCCGACGCATGACGATTTCCACGACCGGGACGGGCGAGCGCAATCTGTACGTGAGCTACATCAGCGAAGTTCCCATCTGGAAGACGACCTACCGAATTGTGTTGCCTTCGAAACCAGAAAAGAAACCACTGCTGCAAGGCTGGGCCATCGTCGACAACACCGTCGGCGAAGACTGGGACAGCGTCGAGCTCTCCCTCGTTGCCGGAGCCCCGCATTCGTTTATCCAACAACTCTCTGAGCCCTTTTATGGTCGACGCCCGGTCGTGGCTCTTCCCGAAAGTGTGCAGCTTTCACCCCAAACCCATGCCGCGACCCTGCTGCGAGGCAACGGGCGACTGAGCGGCGTAGTGACAGATCCCTCAGGAGCGAGCGTCCCTGGTGCTCTCGTCCGGCTGCTGGATGAGGGCAACAATGTTATCGCTCAGACGAATTCAGAAAGTAGCGGCCAGTATTCATTTTCAGGCGTTGCCGTCGGAAATTACCGACTCGACGTGGAAAAACAGGGATTCCGAAAAAATGCGATCGCGGGGCTAAACGTCAGCCCTGGTGAGAACCGGTTCGATTCCCAATTGCAGGTAGGATCTTCCGCAGAAACTATAACTGTGAATGCGAGCACCATGGCGGTGAATACCGAAACTGCTGAAGTTGCTGGAAAATCGAGGACGGCAGCGGCAAACCGGCCGCATGTTGGAATCGCGACAGGATCCGGTGTTGGTTATGGATCGGGCAGCGCAATTGGGTTTTCGGCAGGCCCATCAGCTGCAACCGTCGAAGAAGCGCGTGAGATGAGCGAAGCTGCCGCCAGCGGAAAAGAACTAGGTGACCTCTTCGAGTACAAACTAAAGGACCGCGTGACCCTAAAAAAGAATCAGTCTGCGCTTGTGCCCATCGCTCAGACGGAAATTGAAGCGGAGAAAGTCTCCCTTTGGAGCGGAACCACCGGGTCCGGCCGCCCGCTTCGTGGCCTCTGGCTCAAAAACACGAGCCCCCTAACCTTCGATGGTGGCAGCTTCAGCGTCCTCGAAAATGAAGTCTTTGCCGGTGAAGGCTTGACCGATCCCATCAAGCCCGGCGAACGGCGCTTGATCTCTTACGCCACCGACTTGGGGATGCTTGTGGAAGCCTCGAAAAATTTTCAGCCCCAACACGTTACGCGCGTGAAGATTTCCAAAGGCATCCTGACCCACGTCAGCGAATTGCATGAGCGCACCCTGTATGTCGCGCGCAGTCAAGATGAAACGAAGCGGACGCTGGTCATCGAGCACCCCGCGCGGCCGGAATGGGCGATTGCCAAAGGCTCCGCTGACCCTGAGGAGAAAGCGCCAGGCGAATACCGCTTCCGCCTGGAAGTGCCTCCGAAAGCTACAGCTTCACTCCCGGTGGAAGAAGTGCGGACTCTATCGACGACGTATGAGCTTTCCAACCTGACCGATGACCAGGTGGCCGTGTTCGTGAAGCAAGGAACCATTACGCCGGAGATGGCGCAGGCGCTGGCGAGAATTTCAGCGCAAAAGGCGATTGTCACCAAGCTCGAGGAAGAAATGGAAAACCGCCAGAAAGATATCGATCGCATCGTCGAGGACCAGGGACGCCTGCGTGAAAACATGAAGGCGTTGCGCGGCAGCGCAGAAGAAAAGGCTCTGTTGCAACGCTACGCCAAGCAATTGGACGAGCAGGAAACGCAGCTCGAAGCCCTGCGAAAAAAAATCCAAGACACCGAAGCGCAGAGGGACAAAGCAAACGGGCAACTCGAGAAAACGATCGATGACCTGCAGATCGAAGCCACGATGTAAGCGCGAGTGCGTCGGGCCACGGGGCCCAACAAAATCTGAGCCAACCGACCTGTCCGAACCGGCAGGTTGCGGGAAGGCACATTTTTATCGCTATAGGACTTTACCGGGCATACGCAACCTACACTGGTATAGAAGCGAGAAAGGTAACTGCGACCCAGGGCCGCAACCCTTTCGAGCGTGCTCTTGGCAAGAGCGCCTGTGAGGTTCTAGCAATGAAACGCATCGTTTTGTTTCTTACCATAGTTGCGCTTGCGCTCGTGTATGTTCGCAGCGTGGTCGCTACTCCCCAGCATCATAAGGGAACAACCACGCTGACTGGCGTCGTGGTCGGGCCCGATGACAAACCCGTGCCGCATGCCGCCGTCACCTACCAATCGTCGGGTGGCAACGCCCCGCACGCCGTTCACGCGGACGCTCATGGTCATTTCACCATCGCGAACCTAAGGGCCGACAATTACGATATGCGCGCTTCGGGAAAGGGCGTTTTCTCGGAATGGGAGAAAAACGTCACGGTGCACAAAGGGCAAACGAAAAGCGTGACCCTGCGCCTGGTTTACGCCAAGGAAGTTCCCAAAGCCTACGTCAAAGGCAAGCCCAATCCGCAATAGCAAGTGACTCGTGAGTCGTGACCCCTCGAAGCTCGGGGCAAGCCCGTAACTGCTTCGTGACCTTCACAACTCACGAATCACACGTCTGGATTCATGTTTTCTCTATTGGTAGATCAGCTGGGCCAGCTCATGCAGGTCCGCAACGGACACGTCCGAAACTGCGCAATATTCCATCCCCTGACGGCGCCAGTGCAGCCACTGATAGCCTTGCCGCAAGCCCGGGGGATGAATGGGAGTGTCCGGGTCCTTCGTGGGCATCACAAACACGTTGATGATGTGTTTCCGGCGAGTGTAGACGAGCGCCGCGACATTGCGGCCCGCCAAAACGTCCAACCGCCCGCCAATCAACGGGAAGCCGTCGTCGGAGAAGTCTTTGACCGGCGGGGAGAAATCCAGCTTGCCGTTGAACCACGGCTTCACCGTGTGCTGATCGGTCGAAGCCACATCCGTCAAGTGGCCCGGCTGCAGCGACCGGATATGCGCGTCAATCATTTCGGTGGCGGTAAACTGCGCGGCATCCGGGTTTCTGCCCGCCGGCTGCGGCCACGCGAACCAGGAGAGCGTCGCGACCAAGAGAATCGAAGCGGCAACCGCTACCCATCGCCATGCGGGAAGGCTCTTTTTGGCGGGAGCAAGAGTCACTGCGTCCAGGTCTGCGCGGATTTTCTTGCGAAGCGAAAGCGGCGCGCGTTCACAAAGACTGCTGCGCTGAAGAGCGGAGCGCAGCGATTCTTCCACCTCCAAAGCCTTCGCGCAATCACGACAACCCTCGAGATGGCGTTCGAATTCCGCCGAACGCGACGCGTCCAGCTCGCCATCCAGATAGCCGTGCAGCGCTGTGCGCGTGTAATCACAGCTCACGGGAAGCCTCCTCGACTGGAGGTTGCGGTTGTGTAAGGGCGCGCTGCAGCCGCTGGCGCGCGCGGGCCAGCGCTGACATCACCGTGCCAATGGGAATCGCGGTGATCGCGGCAATCTCCTTGTAAGAGCATCCTTCCAGTTCGCGCAAAACGAGCACTTCCCGGAATCGCGGAGGCAACGTCTCGAGCGCCCGGCTCAAACGTTCCCGGTTATCTCCGGCGATGGCCAGGGATTCCGGCGAGACGCTTGGTTGCGGATGCAGTTCCTCGTCGAATTCGGTCATGAGTTCCACAGGGCGATTCTTCTCCAACCATGTATAACAGGTATTCCGCACAATTTGTAACAGCCAGGCGCGCGCGTCTCCTCCATGGAATCCGCGGAAGAAACGATATGCGCGGAGCATCGCTTCTTGCGTCACATCTTCTGAATCCTCGCGGCTTCTTAAAAGCCAGCGCGCAAGGTTAAAGGCGGCGTCGAGGTGGGGCAAAACGAGCTGCTCGAAGCGCGCCCGCTCGTCGACATCCAACACGTCCGACCCACTCCCATGGGCAATCCCACTCATTGGTCACAAACCGCCTTTGGAGGAATTTTATTCCCTGTTTCTCCCCCTTAGACTGGCGAATTTGCCAACGCGGTGGCAAGTCACCCAATTGTCAGCCAATTGTCATGGGATTGTCACTGGGAATAACCGGCCTTGCAAGCTGGTCTACACCAACGAAACACGTCCCATACGCGGCGCGGGCTCCCTGGACTCTCTCACCCGCGCCGCCCTCCAAGAAAATTGGGGATCGGCGACGAAAACAGCATGGGTACGGGTGTTTTTGAACACCGTATCGGTGTCTCTACAGATAGGGGAAAGCGATGGCAGGTAAAGGGAAAGACGAGTTGTTGCACGATCATAATCACGACGGCATTGACCGGCGCGGGTTCCTGAAGTGCATGGCCTGGGCCGGTACGGGGGCCTTCTGCGTGATCCGCGGCGGCGTGCTTCGCTCCTACAGCTTCAGCCGCATAGCGACCTTGGATCCCCAAGAAATAGCCGGGGAACTCAGCTTCGCGCAAATTAGCGACAGCCACATGGGGTTCAACAAAGCGGCAAATCCCGATGTCGCCGCAACCTTAAAGGCAGCGGTGGACAAAATCAATGGACTGTCGGTCGAGCCTGAGTTTCTTCTGCACACCGGGGACGTGAGCCATCTGTCGAAACCGGAAGAGTTCGATGCCGTCCAGCAAATTCTCAAAGCTGCCAAGCCGCAAGACGTTTTCTATGTTCCCGGTGAGCACGATGTCCTGAATGACGACGGTAAACAGTTCTTGGACCGTTTTGCCAAAGGCAGCAAGGGCGCTGGCTGGTACAGTTTCGACAAGAAGGGCGTGCACTTCATCGGGCTGGTGAATGTGATGAACCTCAAGGCCGGCGGTTTGGGATCGCTCGGCGGCGAGCAGCTCGCATGGCTTGAAGACCATGTGAAGGATTTGAAGCACAGCACGCCTATCGTTGTGTTTGCGCACATCCCCCTTTGGTCCGTTTATCCCGAGTGGGGCTGGGCCACGGAGGACAGCGCCCAGGCCCTCTCGTCTCTTAAAAAATTCGGCTCGGTCACGGTGTTGAATGGGCACATTCACCAAACCATGCAGAAGGTCGAAGGGAACGTCACGTTTCACACCGCCGCCTCCACTGCGTTTCCGCAGCCCGCGCCTGGCAAGGCGGATTCTCCCGGCCCGATGAAAGTACCGGCCGAACAGCTGAAAAGCGTCCTGGGAATCACGGATGTCAACTTCGTTCGCGGCAAGCAAGCGCTGGGCGTTGTGGATTCGACGCTCGAGTGAGGGGCATTCACAAATTTTGAATCTGTAAATTCGTTCGAAGCCAACTAAACAAAAAGGAGCAGAAAAAATCATGAGGAGAAGTGTGTCTGTAGTCGTTTCAATCGCGATTGCTGTTCTGGGAATCAGCGCATCGGGAGCGAAGAACTCGGTTGTGGCCGCGCAACAGAAAGCCCAGGGTGCTGAAGTGAAGATCGACAATTTCAGCTTCGGCCCGGCGGCACTAACCATTTCAGTAGGAAGCACCGTGACCTGGACCAACCGCGACGACATTCCCCACACCGTGGTGAGCGCCGACGATCCAAGAGCTTTCAAATCCAAAGTGCTCGACACGGACGAGAAGTTTTCCTTCAAGTTCGATAAAGCAGGAACCTACTCCTACTTCTGTTCGGTTCACCCCAAGATGACCGGCAAGGTCGTTGTGCAATGAACGGCAACGTCATCCCGGGAATGCCCAACAAGGTCGCGGCGGAGTTGACCGGCGAGTTCACCTTGTTCGGAAACTTGCAAAGTGCAAATGCCTCGAGCGTAAAATGCTGAATCCATCCGACCTCAAAGCCGCACTAAGCGCGAAGCACGCGCAGCACGTTGTGCTGATCCACTTCCCTATCGCGCTTTTCATGGCAGGTGCGGCGTTTGATTTTCTTGCGCACTGGACAAAGCGGCAAAGCCTAGCCGCCGCGGCTTATTTGAATTTTCTTGTCGCTGCCGTGGCCAGCGTCCCCACGGTGATTACCGGGCTCCTCGCCTGGCAGTGGCAACTCGAAGGGCAGCGCCTGAAAGGCGCGCTGCTACTCCACCTCATCTTCGGCATCGCTTCGGGAGCACTGATTTGCGTCGTTTGGCTGATTCACTGGAGCGCTCGGCGTGCGCCGAACCAGAGGTTGCTCCTCCTTTGCCTGCCGCTAGAGGCACTGACGACGGTGTTGCTTGCAGTTACAGGGCACCTCGGCGGATTCCTCAGCGGCGTCAATAGCCCAGCGTAGAGCTCCACGAGGTTTTGTTCGCCGGAGGCAGCGGATGCGAGAAGGATTTCTCGGAACTGCAACGGCGCTAACCGCTGACGTAGCTTTGCTGCTCGAAATCGCCATGGGCGCAGGCCTTCTTTTCGGCGCTTGGCTCGCTCGTTCCGGACGTTTCCGGCAACACGCCTGATGTCAATCC
>DATFRZ010000120.1:0-4718 GCA_035262885.1 Candidatus Acidiferrum sp. | reverse complement strand
CACTCGGTGGCAACGAATGAAGGAGGAGGCGTGCACTGGTATGAGTTCCACCTCGACAAGAAAGGCGACCCGGTGCTCTATCAGCAAGGTACATACGCTCCCGAGGGGAACTACCGGTGGATGCCGAGCATCGCGATGGATAAGAAAGGCGACATCGGCGTGGGCTACTCCTTTGGCGGGCCGCCGAATTTTCCGGGACAGCATTTCGCTGCGCGGCAGGCTGGCGATCCAAAGGGTCAATTGACACGACGTGAAACGGTGCTCGCCGAGGGAGAAGCGTCGCAGAAGAACACGCTGCGCTGGGAAGATTACGCGACGACGGCGATGGATCCGAGCGACGACTGCACGTTCTGGTATGTCGGGGACTACTTGAAAGAGAGCGATACCGGTTACCGGACGAAGCTCGGCTCGTTCCGTTTGCCGAGTTGTGAAGGCGGCCGCTAACAGGCGCGGCCGAGCGCAAACGCGGATTAAAGCGCGAGAGCAGCGGAATGCCGAGTGCGCTGAAGTTTTTTTCGGACCTAAGGAGGCGGTTTGTGAGGAAACTACTTTTTGTCGCAACGCTGGCGAGCGCGTTTCTGCCGGGACAGGCGTTGGCGCAGAAGCCCAATGCGGCGGTAGCCTCGGAAGAGAAAATTCTGAAGGTCCGGCCGTTGCCGTTGAACAGCGTGCGGCTCACTGGCGGCCCGCTGAAGCACGCGCAGGAGCTTGACGGCGAATACTTATTGCAACTCGAGCCGGACCGGATGCTCGCTTACCTGCGCCAGCGCGCCGGACTCGAGCCCAAAGCGAAACCCTATGGCGGCTGGGACGGCGCGGGGAGGCAACTCACCGGGCACATCGCCGGACATTATCTTTCGGCGGTGAGTCTCATGTGGGCAGCTACGGGCGACGCCCGCTTCAAAGAGCGGGCGGATTACATCGTGAGTGAATTGAAGACGATCCAGGACGCGCAGGGAGACGGCTACCTGGGAGCGCTCATGGACGGTCAAGGCGTTGATGGAAAGATTCGGTTCCAGGAGCTGTGCAAGGGGATGATCCGCTCGGGCGGCTTCGATTTGAATGGCCTGTGGTCGCCCTGGTATGTGGAACACAAGATTTTTGCCGGGCTTCGCGATGCTTACCGTTACACCGGCAACCGCACGGCGCTGGATGTAGAAATCAAGTTCGCCGGCTGGGCGGAGAGCATTGTCTCGAAGCTGGACGACGAACAAACACAAAAAATGCTGGCCACGGAGTTTGGCGGAATGAACGAAGTTACTGCCGATCTTTATGCGGACACGGGCGATCCGCGTTGGCTGGCACTTTCCGGAAAATTTGAGCAGCGCGCGATGATCGATCCGCTTGCCGCCGGGCAGGATGTTCTTGGCGGAAAGCACGGCAACACGCAAGTACCCAAGATGATTGGCTCCTTGGCCAGGTACATCTACACGGGGGATGAGACGGACCACAAGGCGGCCACATATTTTTGGGACCAAGTGGCGCTGCATCACAGCTTTGCTACTGGCGGCCACGGCAAGAATGAATACTTCAGCGCGCCGGACAAATTGAATGACTACATCGATGGGCGTACGGCGGAAACCTGCGACGTCTACAACATGATCAAGATGTCGCGCACACTTTTTTCCATCAATCCTGACATCCGCTATGCCGATTTTCACGAGCGCGCGCTTTTCAATCACATACTGGCCTCGCAAGATCCTGAAGATGGACGCGTATGCTATATGGTGCCGGTGGGGCGCGGCGTGCAGCACGAGTATCAGCGGCCGCTCGAAGACTTTACGTGCTGCGTGGGAACCGGCATGGAGAGCCACGCGCTTCATGGATACGGCATTTACTATGAATCCGGCGGCAAGCTTTGGGTGAGCCTGTATGTTCCCACGCGGGCGAATTGGGAGGCTCAGGGAGTGCAGCTCGAAATGAGCACCGATTTCCCGATGGGTGAATCCGCATCGCTCAAGGTCACGGCAAAGTCGCCGAAAAAATTCACGCTGGCTCTGCGGCGACCGGATTGGGCGGGCGCGGGATTCGCGTTCAAAGTGAATGGCCAGGCGCAAAGGGATCTTCCAAAGCCGAACTCTTACGTGGAGATCACGCGCACGTGGAAAACCGGCGACACGGTAGAGCTGGTGCTGCCGAAAACGCTTCGCAAAGAGCCGCTTCCTGACAACCCTGAGCGGTTCGCGCTGATGTGGGGACCGTTGGTGCTGGCGGGCGACTTGGGCGCGGAAACATTCAAAGAGAGAGACGGTGAAGGGTGGAGAGTCGTTCCAAATGCGCCGGTGCTGGTGGCGGCGAACCAGTCCGTGGCGAATTGGCTAAAACCGCTGGCCGGCAAGCCCGGAACTTTTCTAACTTCCGGCGTTGGTTTGGCCACGGATATAACCTTCGTCCCGTTTTATCGGTTACCTCGTCGGAAATACGCGATTTACTGGGACATGTTCACTCCGGAAGAGTGGAAGAAAAAGTCAGAAGCCTATGCCGCCGAACAAGAAAAGCAAAAGAAGCTCGAGGCCGCCACGGTGGCGTTCGCCCAGCCGGGACAGATGCAGACCGAGCGCGACCTCAATCAGCAGGGCGAGGAAAGTTCCCCGTTTCAGCTCGAAGGACGCTACGGGAGGCGAGGAACGAAGTGGTTCTCCTTTGATCTGCCCGTCGAGGCAGGTCATCCGATGGTCCTGATGGTTACTTTCAGCAATGACGCGCGGAGGAAGGGTTCGTTGGATGTCCTGGTGGATGGGAAGAATGTCGGAGTGCAATCAACCGAAAGGCGCAGTCCGGAGCAGGAAGTGCGGTTCTTTGACGTGGAGTACGCGATTCCGGCCGAGTTGCTTGCAGGCAAGCAGAAAGTGACGGTGCGCTTTGAAGCGGCGGCGGGTAGCGATATTCCTGGAGTTTTTGGGATTCGCATGGTCCGCGCGGATCAACCGCGCTAAGGGATGAGTGGAAGAAACTAGCTGAGAATGCACCGCCCAGATGTAGTGGGGGGGTACGGCTCGACACCACATCACGCGTGCTGATGCTGCTCGCGATGACGCTTGAGGAACTCCTTCAAGTATTGTCCCGCTTCCGTTATGTGTTTCCACAGGGCTTCGGAGGCTACTTCCGGGTCCTTAGTTTTGCAAGCTTCCAGGAGTTCGCGATGCGCTTTGCCTGCGCGGTGTTGGTTGCGCGTTACGACAAGATGCAGGCGCGTGTAGCGGTCGCAGTTGACGTTCAGATTCTTGACAAGCGAAAGCATTTTGGGGCGGTTCGCCGGCGCGTACAGAGCGGAGTGGAAACTCCAGTTCCAGCGTCCCCAAGACTCCATCTCAGAGTCTTTCTCTAGAGATTCCTGGTAGTCACGAAGGATGTCTTCGGCGCGTTGAAAGTGCTCCTTCGTCAGTTCAGGGATGGCGCAGCGAAGCATGTAGCATTCCAACACCGCGCGCGTCTCGAATAACTCCATGATTTCTTCGGGCGAGAGCGCGGAAACGACCGCGCCGCGATTGGCCACGATGGTGACCAAGCCTTCTGCCGCTAGATGACTCAGCGCTTCCCGGACGGGGATGCGGCTGATTTGAAATTCTGTCGCGATGGCGTCCTGGCGAAGTTGTTCGCCTTCGCGCAATTCACCACTAAGAATTTTCTCCCGCAACCTCTCGACGACGGCGGCGCCGAGAGACTGACGCGGGATGGGTGAGCTTTTGATGCCTCCGCCTGATGTGGCTAAAACTGAGCTTTGAGTCTGCATATTTTATTGACGCTTCAGATTCGTTTGTCTTTATAGGGCGTCCACGATTATAAGGCAATCACACAGATTCCCGCTGCACTTCCTGGAGAATCGGCCATTTGACGGCGCGGGGATAGTGGTGCCGCGGGCCGTTCAGCACGATACTGCCACAAGGTACTTTCCGGGTCAAAATAGCGGCAGAAAGCCCGGTCTTTTTCCAGCTGCGGTGCCGAATCAACTCGCGGCAGCTTTCGCTGGTTTGTAGTGGCCGGGCACGGCGCGTAGTGAGATCGCCAAACGATTCCATAGATTGATAGTCCCAATCACGAACGTCAGGTCCACAATCTCTTTTTCGCTGAATTGTTTTTTCACTTCATCGTAGACATCGTCGGGGGTATGTGTTTGCGAAATGAGCGTCACTGCTTCCGTCCACGCCAACGCAGCGCGTTCGCGGTCGGTGAAAAAGGGAGTCTCGCGCCAAGCATCCAGCGTGTACAGCCGCTGCTCGGACTCACCTCCAGTGCGTGCGTCAATGGAGTGCATGTCGAGGCAGTACGCGCAGCCATTGATTTGTGAAGCACGCATCTTCACGAGGTGAACGAGTTTGGGATCAAGGCCGCTTTCGGAAATGTATTTCTCCAATGCGAGCATGGATTGCAACGGTTGTTGCGCGTACTTTCGGTAGTCGATCCGAGGTTGCATAATCGTGTCCTCCGTACTGGGCCAATCTAATAGATGTAGAAGGCGGTGGACGCGGAACGCTACGATTCCCCCGTACAGCGAGAAGACGCGGAATGTACGGGCAATCCTGAACCCGGATAAGGTGCATTTTCGAGAGGCCATTACCTCCGCTGTCCGGGCGGAACTCGCCACACTTATCGAGAGAATCGTCCTCACGCCAGAAAGCGAAACATACACTGCTAGGTGAACAAGGGAATTGCGTAGCAGTACGCATGGTGCCGAGAGCCAACAATGCACCACGCGCTGGGTGGGGTTTGAGGTGTCA
>DATFRZ010000119.1:0-16576 GCA_035262885.1 Candidatus Acidiferrum sp. | reverse complement strand
ATGTCGCCGAACCAGGGCGCAGCAAGCTGCGCCACTACAAAACAGGATTCCACTCGATGCGGCGATCGTGGACATCGAAGATCAGAACAGGGTGTGCAGAATCGCCTTCTGCACGTACATGCGGTTCTCGGATTGGTCGAGAACCACCGATTGCGGGCCGTCCAGCACTTCCGGTGTAACTTCGAGGCTGCGATGCGCCGGCAGGCAATGCATGAACACCGCGTCTGGCGCGGCAAGGGACATCAGCTCCGAATTGACCTGATAAGGCTCGAAAATCTTTGTGCGAACCGCTTCTTCGGCTTCAAAGCCCATACTGGTCCAGGCGTCGGTGTACACCGCCATCGCGCCGCTGACGGCTTCACGCGGGTCGTCGATCAGCTCAATTTTTGCTTTTGTCTCGCGCGCCACTCGCTTGCTGTCTAGAACGACCTCGGGCGCCGGGGCGTAATCGGGAGGCGTAGCAATGCGCATGTGCACGCCGAGCCGAGCCGCGAGATACATCAGCGAATGGCAGACGTTGTTGCCGTCGCCGACATAGGTCAGCTTGAACCCGCGCAGCGCCCCAAAACGCTCCTCCAGCGTGAAGAAATCCGCCAGCGCCTGGCATGGATGGAATTTGTCCGAGAGTGCGTTGATCACGGGAATCGTCGCGTTCGCGGCCATCTCCTCGAGCACCTTCTGTGAATAAACGCGCGCGACGATGCCGTGGACCCAGCGGTCGAGATTGCGCGCGACGTCGGCGATAGACTCGCGTTTGCCGAGGGATGCGGACGCTTGCGTGTGATCGAGGAAGACCACCGCTCCGCCCATACTCTGGATGCCGACATCAAAAGTGACGCGCGTGCGCAAGGACGGCTTTTCAAAAATCAGCGCGATGAATTTGCCGTGCAGCGTAGAGGCGTAACGCACCGGCCGCGCCTTGATGTCCGCGGAGAGGTGCAGGAGTTCGCGGGTGTGAGCCGGGCTCCACTCCGCTCCCGTGAGCAGATCCGTGGACAATGAAATAGGAGCAACGAGAGGTGTGGCAGTCATTCGATTTATCCCCTTGCCGCGGCGTGAGCCACGCGTCCCGGATCGGCAGCATTGCCGGAATCCGAGCCGCCAGCCTGCTTTGGAGTTTTTGCAAGAACTTGTTCGAAAAGCCTCAAAAATTCCCGGACTTGCGCCCGCGTGATGATAAATGGCGGCAAGAGCCGAAGAGTAAAATCGTGGGTGCAATTAATAAGAAGGCCGCGCTCGATAGCTTCGGCTACAAACGGTGCGCCTTCCACGGAAAGCTCGATGCCGATCATCAGCCCTTCCGCGCGGATTTCGCGGATGAAGTCGAACTGTGAGCCCAGCTTTGTAAGTCCTTCGAGCAGTTCCTCACCGCGAATCCGGACGTTCTCGAGCAGCTCTTCCTCCTCGATGACCCTGAGAAATTCGTGCGCAACCGCGCAGGCGAGCGGACCGCTTCCAAAGGTCGTGCCATGCATCCCGGGGGACACCCGGGAGGCGATCGCCTCCGTCGTAAGAATGGCCCCAAGAGGAAGCCCTCCGGCCAGCGGCTTCGCCACCAAGGCGATATCCGGCTTCGATGAGAATCTTTGGTAGGCGAAGTACTTGCCGGTGCGTCCGAGCCCGCACTGAATTTCGTCGGAAATGACCAGCGCGCCATGCTCGGTGGCGATGGCGCGTGCGCGGTTCCAGAACGCTTCGCTGACCGGATAGATCCCGCCTTCTCCTTGAACGGTCTCCAGAAGAATCGCCGAGACGGTGTCGCCGAATTTCGCTTCGAGATCCGCGACGTCATTGAAGCGCACAAACTCGACGCCGGGGACCACGGGAGCAAAAGGCAGGCGATATTTCTCCGTTGATGTAACGCTGACAGCGCCAAATGTGCGCCCATGAAACGAATTCTCCAAAGCCAGGAAGCGATGCTTTTTCGCGGGTGTCCCCGTCGGCTCCCCCGGATTGCGGCTAAACAGCCGCGCCAGCTTCATCGCACCGTCGATGGCTTCCGTGCCGCTATTGGCGAAAAACACGCGATCGAGGCCAGACCATTCCGCCAGTTTGCGCGCCAGCGGACCCTGAAATGGGTTGTGGTAAAGGTTGGAGAAATGAACAGCGCGCGCGGCTTCGCGGCGAATGACTCTGACGATGCGCGGATGCGCGTGTCCCAGCGCGTTGACGGCAATGCCGCCCAGGAAATCGAGATACTTTTTGCCCGTAGAGTCGAAAACATACGCGCCCTTCCCGTGGGTCATGATGAGGGGCGGCCGCTTGTAGGTGGGCAGGAGAAACTGCTCAGCGTCCAGCAAGCGCGCGTCCGGCTTGGAGCCAGCGGCGGCAAATTTCCCGATCTTTTGCGTCGCCTGGGTTTTCGCATTTTTCTTCGAGGAGTTGCGCATCATGCTGCCGTGAAAGCCGTCTGCGGGGCGGTTTGGAATTGTTGCAGCACACGTGTGCCCGGAACGGAGTCCGCTTCTTCCGCATGGGAGGCAAGCAACAAGGCTTCAGGAGTCGTGCCTCCTACGATGCGAACCTGCCGCACGCCGCCTTCGATGGCGCGTTTGGCTGCCTCCAGCTTCAGCACCATGCCGCCGGATACCACGCGGGTCTGCACCAAGCGGTCAATCTTTTGGCAATCGACAACGGATAAAACCTTTTCTTTATCTAGAACGTTTGCGACATTTGTGAGATAAATCAACTGGTCTGCATTGAGGAACTCCGCGCACGCCGCGGCCATGTGATCCGCATTGATATTGTAGAGTTCGTTGTCCGAGCCGATGCCAAGGCAAGGCGCTACGGGAACCAGACCTTCGCGCCACAGCGATTCGATGAAGGGCAGATTCAAGCCGGTCAGATAGCCGACGTAGCCGAGGCTGCCTTCCACTTCGTTGTGCACCATGGGCTCTGCCAAGAAGCAGCGTGAATCGGCGGCGGAGATACCGACGGCGGGCTGGCCTTCCGAGGAAATTGCGGCAGCCACCTTCTTATTGAGCAGGCCGGCGAAAACCATGATGGCGGCGTCGCGTGTTTCGCGGTCCGTGACGCGCAGGCCGCCGACAAACTTGCTCTCAATGGCCATGCGCTTCAGCGTGGCGGTGAACAGCTTGCCGCCTCCGTGCACCACGAGAATCTCGTGGCCCTCTTGCGCAAGCGCCGAAACCTGGCGCGCGAGTTCGCGCACCGTCGCGCCGTCTTCCAGCAGTGCTCCAGCGAATTTGATTACGATTCTCATTGAAGTGACGTTTGCTCCTCGATGCCCAGCATGTGGTTCAGATTTTGCACCGCCTGCCCGGCGGCGCCTTTCCCGAGGTTGTCGAGACAGGAGACGAGCACCAGGCGGCGTCCGGCAGAATCCAGAACAAAACCAATGTCGCAAAAATTCGTGTGTGCGACGTGCTGCAGCTCCGGCAGCGTGCCGGCGGGCCAGATGCGTATCATGGGCCGCCCGGCATAAAACTGGCGAAAGAGCGCTTGGACTTCCGCAGCGGTTTTCTGCTGATTCAGCGTGACGTAAATCGTGGAGAGAATCCCGCGAGCGAGCGGCAACAGGTGCGTGGAAAACACCACTTGAGATTCCGGCAAGCCCGTGTGTTCTAGAATCTCGGGCGTGTGCCGGTGGGTGAACAGACCGTAGGCCTTGCAATTTTCATCCACTTCCACAAAGTGCAGGTCGCGGCGCGGATCTTTGCCAGCCCCGCTGGCACCAGATTTGCAATCGCAAACCACCGGGGTATGGGGCGCGATCCAGCCGGAATCGCTGAGCGGCCGCAGTGCCAAAATAACGCTCGTTGCGTAGCAGCCCGGATTGGCAACCAGCCGGGCGGCGGCAATTTCCTTGGAATAGAGCTCTGGGATGCCGTAAGCGGCTTCCTTCAGCCACTCGGCGTGAGGTGCGGGCAAGTTGTACCAGGAGGTGAAGGTCTCCGCCTCGCGAAAACGGAAAGCGCCGCTCAAATCCACCACGCGCAACCCCGCCTTCAGGAAAGCCGGTCCCAATTCCGCCGAAACTTCATGCGGAGTCGCAAGAAACACCGTGCCCGCGTTGCTCGAAGTAATGGCTTCGAGGGAAAGCGCGCGTACCGGAGCTTCGCCCCAGCCGCGAAACTGCGGGAAGCGCTCAGACAGGCATTTCGTGCCGTTGGCATCCCGCACGTAGAAAGTCGGAGCCTGGACCTCGGGATGACGCAATAAAATGCGCGCCAGCTCCAGGCCGCTATAGCCCGTGACCCCCACAACTGCGATTTGTTTGGGATCTCTCATTTCACCAGGGCTTCAATCTTTTTCTGGAGGGACTCGCGAGTCCTCTTGTGGGGAGTGATGATCAGAACCGTGTCGTCACCGGCGATGGTCCCAGCGATCTCCGTGAATTTTGACGCGTCCACGGCTGCCGCCAAGGGTTGCGCGCCGCTAGGCGGAGTTTTCAGCACCAGGAGATTCTCCGCCGGGCGAATGTCCAGAAGAAACTCGGCCAGCGCCCGGGCCAGCGGAGGCAAAGGCGTGGGCTCTTCCGGCAGAGCCGAAGCCTGCTTATATCCCTCGTGCGTCTTGACCAGGCGAAGCTCCTGGAGGTCGCGGGAGAGCGTGGCCTGGGTGACGCGCATCTTCTGGGCGGCCAGGCGCCGGCGCAAATCTTCCTGATTGGCGATGCGTTCACCCGTCACCAACCGGAGGATTTGTCCATGCCGAAATGTTTTTCCTACGCCCATCGCTTCTTTGTCTTCGCCATGTATATTTATACAGATCGATGCATATTCTTGTCAACCAGAAATCGGCAAAAATTTGGAGCAGCCGCGGAAGGCGGCCATGTAAGATTCGGCGCATCTCGACCGATGCCACTGGATTTTCGGTGCGGGGAATGTTACTTATCGAGCTGCGCCCACGGGTCCCATGGGAACAACCTGCCAAATCGCCGGATGCAAGAACGACTCGCCCTCGGCACTTGCCGAGCAAAAGATGTGCGTGCTGCACTTTACCCTGGCTTTGGAAACGAGTTGCGGGGAGATGCGCCGCGAAACGGCGCTTGGAAATGCGCCGCAGGAACGCCAGCGCGAAATCATGCGCTTTATCACCGAACATGGCGAGCGCCTGGCGCGCGTCGCGACGAGCGGTTTACACCTTACCGATGACTTGAAGGCTCGGATCCTGAGTACTTTCCTGACGCTGATGAACCTGCGCGAAAACCTGGATCGCGCGAGTATGCGAAGCGCGTTCGGCCGCTCCGGACACCCGCGCTAACCTTGGAATCCCGGTCATCCGATCGCTTCAAGCTCCCAGATAGCGTGCGTAGAGCGTGCGCGCCACGGCAGGGTCCTTCGTGCCTTTCAGGATGGCTCGGCCGTCGGCAAAGACCGTCATTTCGTAGGGGGCGACGCGGAAGCGAATCAGGAAATCGTTCTGCCGGACGTCGTTCACCACTGGCTGCAAGCGAAGGGCAAGTTCGGCAAGGTTGAGGGCCCGGCCGCGCTCGTGAATCTGTACCGAATCGCGGCCGCAGAGCGTAATATGCGGCTGGGCATCCCCTTCCAGATACCGGTAATGGTGCTTCACACAGGCCCGGCATTCCGGATTGCGGGCCACGCGAATCGACTGCAGGCGGCCGGTCCAAACGTCGCAGGAAATCAACCGCCCGTGTAGCGCCTCCGGGTGGCCCGCCAGAATCTTCAGTGCCTCGGCAACCTCCCACGAGGCCACCAGGTTCACGATGGGACCGAGCACGCCAACGGTGTCGCAGGTTTCCTCGAGCGAATGCGAGGACTCGCCGGATTCCAAAAGGCAGGCGAGGCAAGGCGTGACTCCGGCACGGATGGTCAGCGTCAGGCCGTAGCTGGCCACTCCCGCGGCATAAATCCAGGGCCGACCGGCCTTCACCGCGAAATCATTGACGAGGAAGCGCGTCTCAAAATTATCTGTCCCGTCCAGGATAAGGTCGCAGCCCGAGAGAAGTTCTTCGGCATTCCGCGGGCTGAGATCCGCAACAACTCCTTTCACCTCAACCCCGGAATTGATCGAGCGCAGCTTCTGCTCGGCGGCAACGGCCTTCGGCAGGGCATCTCGGGCGTCAGACTCGTCAAATAGCGTCTGACGCTGAAGATTCGAGGGTTCGACGAAGTCCCGGTCAATGATCTTGACGGATCCGACGCCCGCTCGGACAAGCAGGTTCGCCGCGGCCGCCCCAATCGCTCCGCAGCCGGCGATGGTCACGCGGGACGCGAGCAGGCGGCGCTGCCCTTCGGGGCCAATCCCCGCAAAGAGCATCTGGCGTGAGTATTTTTCGAGGGTAGAATCGTTCACGGACGGTGTAGTCCCGACTGGCCGAACAGACAGGCCTGCCAAGTAACATCATAGCGCCAAAGGGCAGAAGGGAGGCAACGCCCCTGTGCTACGCTTTCGTCTGAACCAAAGAAGGCATGAAATTGCACCGGATCATCGGGCTGTGGGGAATTGTCGCGTTTGGGCTCCTGCCAGGGGCAGCGCGGCTCCATTCCCAGGCCCCGGTACAGGACGCTTCTACCAACACCAAAGGTAGCGAGCCGGTGGTCGTTGCCGTTCGAATCGTACGCGAATCGGACAGCCAGGTTCTGGCAGAATCCCCCGCAGGCATCTCCGTGGACATTGGCAAGCCGCTCGATCGCGAAAAAGTCGCGGAAAGCCTGCGGGCGCTTTACAAGACCGGAGATTACGCAGACCTGAAGGCGGTGGTGACGCCAGTGAGCGATGGTGTCCGGCTGGACTTCGTCGCCCGGGAAAACCTGTTTTTCAACCAGGTGCGTCTCGAAGGGTTGCAGCCCCCGCCCACCGAAGCGTCCGCGTCAGCCGCCATGCAGATCGGCCTGGGGCAAACCTACCGGAAGCAAATGGTGGACGAAGCGCTGGAACGCTTGCGTGAAACTCTTCGCGAAGAGGGTTTGTACCAGGCGGAGGTTTCCGCAGAAGCGCTGCCTCGTCCGGATACGCGCCAGATGGATATTGTCGTTCACGTGAAACCAGGCTCGCGGGCCCGCGTTTCCGGCATCCGACTAAAGAATGACACGGCGTACAAAGACGCGGACCTTCTGTCGCGCTTCAAAATGAGGCCCGGCCAGGCCATAACCTCGGCGCGATTGCAACGCGGGACCGATCGCATTCGGAAATTCCTTGCGAGAAGGGGGCATCTTAGCTCGCGCGTTACCGTCCGGCGAGGCGACCTCGATGCGGCTAAGAACGCTGTCCCGATTTTCCTCGAAACGACGCAGGGGCCGCGCGTCGAAGTATCCGTCAGCGGCGCGAAGTTTTCCGACAGCGAACTCAAAAAGCTGATACCCATTTACCAGGAAGGCGCAGTCGACCCCGACCTGCTCGAAGAGGGAAAGCGCAACATTCGCGAGCGCCTCGAGCGCCAGGGATACTTTGACGCCGACGTGAGCTACAAAATCGAAATGCACGATGTAAACACCAGCGTTTGGCAAGGCACGCAGGAAACGATTACTTACACCGTCGAGCGCGGAGATAAGCACAAACTTGTGGGAATCGAGATTACCGGAAACAAGTACTTCGACACGGAGTTGCTGAAGAGCCGGCTACAAATCTTCCAGGGGGCTTTCGGCTCGCCGGGACGGTTCAGCCGGCGTCTCGTGGATTCGGATGCGCAATCCATGCAAACGCTTTATCAGGCGAACGGTTTTCTGGACGCGAAGGTCACGCCGGACGTGAGAGACAATTACAAAGGCAAGGAAGGAGATTTGTTTATCGCCTTTACGGTTCAGGAAGGCAAACAGACACGAGTTGCCTCACTGGCCCTTGAAGGAATTCATGCTTTTAAAGAACAGGAGTTGCTGGGCGTAGTGGGGTCCACACCCGGGCAGCCCTATTCCGATTTCGGCGTCACGGCGGACCGGGACAACATCCTTGCTCTTTATTTCAACGAAGGATTCCCGGAAGCCACATTCTCCGCGAGTGCCGAGCGCGTTGCGCCGGGCGCCCCGAATGCCCCAGACCAGGAAACATCCTCCGGTTCTCATAACGGGTCTCCCTCATCCGGCGCGAAAAAGGAGGAACGCAAGAAAGAAGTAAAGCTTCCCGCGGAACAGGCCGAAGAGGTGCGCCTGGTCTACCACATTCAAGAAGGCCCGCAGACGCGCGTCCGCTCCGTTTTAATCAGCGGCTATGAACACACGCGCCCCGGTGTGATTCGCAGGGAAGTGCGCATCAAACCGCAGGAGCCTTTGCGTCAAGGCGACGTGGTCGACTCCCAGCGCCGCCTCTACAACCTCGGCATCTTCAATCGTGTCACCATCGAACCGCAGAATCCCACGGGGGCGAATGTGGACAAAGATATTGCGGTTCTCGTTGAGGAGGCCAAGCGCTACACGCTGGCCTATGGCGGCGGCTTCGAAGTGCAGCGCCTGGCCAGCACCAGCAATCCGACCAGCGGGCAGATTCAGGCGGCGCCTCGAGGCATCCTGGAAATCAGCAAACTCAATTTGACCGGGCGCGCGGATACCCTTTCTTTCAAGCTCCGCGGCAGCACACTCCAAGGCCGCGCCCTGCTCGGATATTCGGACCCCAATACCTTTGGCAATTCCCGGTTAAGTTTTCAGGCCACGGCGTTCGCGGAAAAGACTCGCGACATCAACACCTTTACCGAACAGCGCTACGAAGGCGCGGTGCAGCTGACCGATCAAGTCACTCCCTTGACGAGCGTTCTGTTTCGCTACGCTTTCCGCCAGGTGCGCGTCTCCGACCTGAAAATTCTTAGCCAGGAGATTCCGCTCTTCAATCAGCCCACGCTGGTCTCGCAGTTCGCCATAACTTGGTTCCGCGACTCGCGCAATAACCCCGCGGACGCTACCAAAGGCAGCTTCAACAGCGCCGATTTTGGCGTGGCCGACACTGACTTTGGTTCTAGTGCAAGTTTCCTGCGCTTCTTCTATCAGAATTCCACTTATCACCCCATCAAGCGCCGGTTCAGCTTTGCGCGGTCCCTCCGGTTTGGGATCCTGGCGCCATACCGTGACACGGTTTCCCTGAATTTCCCGCAGCCTGCGCCCGGTCAGTGCCTTCCTGGCGCGCCTCCTACGCTGCCCACCCCGACGATTATCCCTTTGCCGGAACGCTTTTTTGCTGGCGGTGGCACTTCTTTGCGAGGATACGCGCTCAATCAGGCGGGGCCGCGCGATCCGTGCACTGGCTTTCCCGTCGGCGGCCAGGCCATGTTGGTGCTCAACCAGGAGTTTCGCTTCCCCATGCGCTTGCCCTTCGTAGGAACGTCCCTCGGCGGAGCTCTCTTTTACGACGGCGGCAACGTGTACAGCCGACTGAGCCACATCTCGCTTCGGACGAATCTGCCAAGCCCCACGCTGGCTCTGCAAAATCCTTTGCTGCCTCCCAGCTCGACGAACGTGCCAATGTGCGTGACGAATTGCTCCAACGAGCTGAACTATTTTTCGCACACCGCCGGCCTCGGTTTCCGTTACAAAACTCCCGTCGGTCCCATTCGCATCGATCTTGGCTATCAGCTCAACCGCCCTCTTTTCATCGTCCCTATTCCCTGTCCTGCGAATACCCCGAGTTGTGTAGCCGGTTCGCTTGGCCAAAAGAGTACGCGCTTGGGTGGGTTTCAAATCTTCTTCAATCTGGGGTCCACCTTCTGATGCCTGGCCTTCTTACTCGCGGAATGTTTCTTGCGGCCGCCATTGCTGCCGCGTCTAGATGGCTTGCGGCGCAAGAAGTTGTGGATCGCATCGTCGCACGGGTCGAAAACGACGTCATCCTGTTGAGCGATGTCCGCGCCCTTAGCCGCTACCAGCAATTCCTCGATGGCAAATCGGAATCCGACGCCCAGGTTCTGGACCGCCTCATTGACCAATGGATCGTTCGAACGGAGGCCGACGTCTCTCGTTCGCCGCGTCCATCCGAAGCGGACATCGACCGCGATCTGAGCCGCGTCCGGAACTCGTTTGACTCCGAACAGGAATACGAGGCGAGAAGGAAACAAGCGGGCCTCAACGAGCAGGACGTCCGTGCCATGGTGGCCTCGCAACTCTACCTGAGCAACTATCTCGACTCGCGGTTCCGTCCGGCGGTGCAAATCGATCCCAAACAGATTGAAGATTTTTACCAGACCGCCGTAGTGCCCCGCGCCAAGGCCCGCGGTCAGGATCCGCCCACGCTCGATGCCGCGCGCGACACGATTCAAGAAGCGCTCATCCAGAACGGCATCAACCAGCAGGCGGAGCAATGGCTGAAAGAAAGCCGCCTGCGCCTGCACGTTGAGAAATTTGTTAGCGAGGCGGCGAAATGAACGGAACTCGCCGCCACCCGATTTGGACCTGGGTCATCCACACGCCCTGGGTGCTGGCCGTTCTCGCGATTTTGGGCGTGATCATCTTCTTCGTCAGCGGAGCCGGCAATCCCCTGATCCAGCGTCTCTTGATTGCCCGCCTGGAACGCGCGACCGGCGGAAAAGTTGAATTTCGCGCCATGTCCATTCGCTGGCTGGCCATGCGAGTGACCCTCAATCATCTGGTGATTCACGGGAACGAGCCCGCGGGCGTCGAGCCTCTTTTCACTGCCGACGAAGTCCAGGCGGCCCTGCGCATCGATTCCTTTTGGGGCCAAAGAGTCTCGCTGAATGAACTTCTGGTCCAGCAGCCGAATATTCACATCATTGTGGGGAAAAACGGTGCCACCAATGTTCCCTCTCCGCGGCGCCCTGCTTCCGCGAAGCGGCCGTGGAACGACACTTTGTTCCAACTGCGCATTCATCGCCTTTTGCTTGCGAACGGGTGGGTTCTTTTCAACGACGTGAAAACTCCCATCACCGTCCACGGCGGAGACCTGCGCTTCTCGCTGGATGCAGGGGGCACCGAGGAGCGCCCGCTGTATCTCGGTACTCTGGAATGGGAGACTGTCGAATTCAATTCCAAGCGCTACATGCCGCTTCCCGTGGGCGTTACGGCGAAATTCTCGCTCTGGCGCAATGGCTTTGCGCTCGAGCAGGGGGTCTTTACGGCCGGCCATTCCCGCGTCGATGCCCAAGCGGAGATGAACGGCTTCGTAGACCCGAAATGGACAGTGCGTTACCGAGGATGGGTGGAACTCGCTGACTTCCGCGACACGCTGCGCGATCCCGATGTGCCTAGCGGACGCGTGGATCTTCACGGCGAGGGTCAATGGTCGAAAGATCTGCTCAAGGGCAGCGGCAATTATTCCTCACAAGATATTGCCCTCCCCTATGAAATCTTCCACGCCAAAGGGCTCATCAGCCGCGGCTCCTATCACCTGGACAAGATCGGCCTCGAAATTCCCGATTTCTATACCGGTGCGCTTGGCGGCAGTGTGACCGGACGCGTGAATCTGTTGTGGGACGGATTGCAATTCCGCGCCCAGACTCACGTCGAAGGAATGAAATTAGCTCCGATCCTGCCTTGCATAGAACATCCTAACTTCCCAGTGGACGAGTTGCATTGGGACTCGCGCATTTCGGCGGACTCCGTGGAAACCTGGACCGGCCCCTTCCGCCACTTCGAAATCTTTGCAAAAACCTCATGGGACTACCCCGACCAGCTTGCCGAACATCATCAGCCCGTTCGCGGGTCCTGGCAGCTGCACTACCGTTTCGATCCTCGCACGCTTTCCATTGCCCCCGGAGGAGAATTCGAGACGCCCTCTTCCCACGGAACCATCGACGGCCTTCTCTCCCGTCATAATTCTGCGCTCAACGTGAAATTTGAAGCGCAAAATCTCGAACAGTACAAGGATTTCATCGACGGCGTGCGAGAAGCTTCGCGGTCGGAGGCGGCTCAACCCATTTCCGGCAGCGTGAAATGGGATGGCAAGATGACCGGCCCATCCTCGGGCGCCACGTTTCAGGGTCATGCGCGCGGAGAAAACGCCCGTTACGACGGCGTTTTCCTGGATTCCTTCGAAGGCGATCTGACCTATTCGCCTACGCAATTGATCCTGGCCAACGGCACGGCCCGCCGCGGACAAATGCGGGCGGTCATCGAAGCAAATCTCTCTCTGAGCAAATGGAATCTCCGGCCCAAAAACGACTGGACCGCCGACGTAAGCTTTGAAAAAGTACCCACCGAAAACCTCGAGCAATTCCTGGGCATGTCCTATCCCGTAAAGGGATTGTTGACCGGCCAATTTCACGGGCGAGGCACGCGCGCGGAGCCCAATGTCACCGGCCTGTTCGATCTTGCCGATGCCACCGTGTATGGCCTTTCTTTCAACCGCCTCCGCGGGCAGCTTGTTCTCTCAAAGGAAGAAGCGCACATTGCCAAAGCGGAATTACGATTTTTCCCACCCGGTAAAGAGAACGGTCGCGGCGCCGGAGTCATTACCGGTTCGGCAAACTATCGTTTCGACGCCCAAACCTTTTCGGCCGATCTGGTTGGTGCGGGTCTGCCGCTCGAAAACTTTGAAGCATTGCAGACGCGCCGCCTGCCAGTGGGAGGGCAGTTAAGTTTTCGCATGAAAGCGCAGGGCTCCGCTCTCGCGCCCGCCGGCGAAGGAACGTTTCGCGTGGTGGACCTTCGCGTCGGTGAGTCCGTCATCGGCAGTTTCGAAGGTAATTTGAAGTCGGATGGCGCCACCGCGCATCTTGACCTGACCTCCGCCATGGCCATGGGAGAAATATCCGGCGGTTACACGCTCACTTTGGCCGAGCCCTACCAACTGAATGGCAAGGTCTCCATCAAGAACATCGACTTGGATCCTTTCCTACTCACCGCTCTTCACTTGCAAAGTTTCAGCGGCCATGCCAATGCCGATGGCGACATCGCGTTGAGTGGCGCGCTGCACCGCCCGGAGAGCATCGTGGTGGACGCGAAGTTCTCCCGCATGGCCATGGAATACGCAAACGTCCAGCTGCAAAACACGGGCGTTGTTCACTTCCGTTCCTCGCGCGACTCTCTCGAAATCGAACCGGTCACTTTTCGAGGCAAGGACACCAATCTTCAGGTTGCGGGCTCCGTGCAATTCTCGGGACGTCGCACTTTGGCGTTGCGTCTGAATGGCGGATTGGATCTTCGCCTTCTGAGCGGCTACGTCCCGGATTTGGATGCGCGTGGTTCGGCGCAGATCAACGCATCCTTTGAAGGAACGCTGGATCGGCCGCGCATCACCGGGCGTGTGCACATCGAAAACGCTTCCGCTCGCGTCGCGGATTTCCCCACCGGGCTCAGCGCCGTGCAGGGCGATTTGGTCTTCGACGCGACGCGGCTCTACTTTGAAAACGTCAGCGCGGAATCCGGCGGAGGCACGCTTCATCTAACCGGCAGCGTCAATTACGCTGAAACTCCTCTCCGCTACGACATCACCGTTCGCTCCGTTCGCGTGCGCATCCGCTACCCCGAGGGCATGAGCTGGCTGGCTGGCGGCACGCTGCGTCTCACCGGCACAACCAGCAATGCCGTCCTTTCCGGTCGTGTGGTCGTCGAGCGCGTCACTCTCACCCAGGGCCTCCAAGTCGCGGGGATGCTAGTCTCCGCCAAAGAAGGAATCGCCGGACCCTCGACCACTTCTTCTTATCTGCGCAATTTGCAGTTCGACGTCGAAGGGCTCTCCGCACCCGACGCCCGCATGGAATGGCCCGGCGCGCAACTCCAGGCAGACGCCAATCTCCGCGTGCGCGGGACTTGGGAGCATCCCATCCTGCTCGGTCACATCCACATTCTCTCCGGCAATTTGAATTTTGCGGGCAATCGTTATCGCGTCTCGCGCGGCGATTTGAATTTTGCCAATCCCTTCCGCCTCGATCCCGTCCTCAACGTCGAAGCCACGACCACCATCCAGCAATACGAAATCACCCTGAATTTCAACGGTCCCGCCAGCAAGCTCACGCTCGCCTATCGTTCGGATCCTCCCTTGCCCTCGGACGACATCATTACCTTGCTGGCTTTGGGACAAACCACTTCCGAGGCGACAGCGCGCAGCGGAGGCACATCGTCGAGCGGGACGGCCAATGCTTCGGCAATTCTTTCCGAAGCCATTTCCAGTCAAGTGGGCGGCCGCGTCGAGCGATTGTTTGGCATCACGCGCTTCCGTGTGGACCCCGGGTTGACGGGAGTCGGTTCCACGAGCTCGGGACAGAACGCCGGGGCGCGCGTCACGGTCGAGCAGCAAATCGCCCGCAACCTCACCATCACTTACGTCTCTAATGTGAGTTCAACACAAGAGCAGGTCATTCAGGTGGAGTACAACGTGGACCGCAACGTCTCCGTCGTCGGCTTGCGCGATCAGAACGGCACCTTTGGCATCGACATAAAAATCAAAAAGCGCTTCTAGGGTTTGAAGATCGAGGCCAGGCAGGGCAGGACCAGTTCCCGATACGCAGCAGCGATCTCTTTGGCTGGGGCGGGATTCCTGGCCTTTAGCCACCAGGACATCACCGAGATGTAGGTGGACACAAGAAAATGAGTGAGCAGTTCCGGCGAGATCGCCGAGCTTGCTCGCCGTAGTTTGCGGAATTGTATTGCCATTTCCTTGCCGACTAAGCCGGCCAATACGGAATGAATTTGCCGGTGCACGATTGTTTCGGCACCCGAACCGAGCAAGGCGCGGTTCACCGTCCGATATTCATGGGCATGCTCAAACATCGCCTGACTGAATCCGATGATCCTTTCGTAGGATTTACCAAGGAGGTCGCCTGTAGCCGCCTGTGCTGAATTCAGAAGGCCCTGCAACTCTCGGAATCCGCTGACGAGCAGTTCGTCCTTGTCTCGGAAGTGCATGTAAAACGTGGAGCGGCCCACGTCGGCGCGGTCGAGTATCTCCTGCACCGTGATGGACTCATATTTCTTCTCAAGGATGCAGGATATCAGCGCTTTGTGCAGCAGCCTGCGCGTTCTCTGCACGCGGCGATCTGACGTGTTTTCTTTCACCCGAACCTTCCCGCAGCGCTCATCCTAAACAAACTTGCCCGTTTTGTTCACTAACGAACAATTCCAGCTCCGCTGTTCTTCCGCGAATCTTCCGAAGCCGCTACGCTCGTAAATGGATATATGTCCATTTCCAGACAACTATACAAGAGGTGCCGAAATATGACCAAGGTAGCTGAGCAGACGGTGGTGAATACAAATGGGCTCGTACTGCATCGGGCCTTTGGATATGACCTGTTGGTGTGGCTCTTATCGCTCGGCAGAGAACGAGCTTATCGGGAGAAGACCCTTGAGCTTGCGGGACTCAAACCCGGCGAGTCGGTTCTGGACGTGGGTTGCGGAACTGGAAGCCTGGCGATCGCAGCCAGGCGGCAGGTGGGGCCAAGGGGCAAGGTTTACGGCATTGATGCGTCGCCCGAGATGATTGCAAGAGCGCACAAGAAAGCAAACAAATCCTCTGCCGACGTCACTTTCGAGAATGCCCTCGTCGAGAGCATGCCGTTCCCAAACGCGACGTTCGATGTCGTGTTCATCACGACCGTGCTCCACCATTTGCCGGACAAAGCGCGGCGTCAATGCCTCCACGAGGTTCGCCGGGTTCTGAAGCCCGCTGGCCGTCTTCTCGCAGTGGACTTCGGAGGGCCAGTGAGCGAACGGCGGAGCTGGGTTGCTAGGTTTCACCGCCACGGACGCATCGACCTTAGCCGTTTGACGTCGTTGGTGAGTGAAGCCGGTTTGAACGTCATCCGAAGCGGTCCCATAGAGCAGAGTTTTGGCCTGATGAGCGATTTGCACTTCATCCTCGCCGCTGCTCCGGGAACATGAGCGGGCAGCGCCGCTCTCGTGGGAAAGCGATGAACGCACTTTTCCATTTGCGCTCCCGGCCTTGGGTGATGCTCCTCGCCTTACTGGGCGTCGCCGCAGGTCATGCGATTTTCTTTTACGTCCTTCGCCACGCCCGCGTGCCCCACTTTGTTGTCTCGGGAATTGTCCTCTGGGGCCTGATCCTTCTTATTTTCGCCAAACACCTCGGCCTGCTCGCGGCTCTGCTACGTACACTACATCATGTGTTCCTTCGCCGCTCGCGACCCGGAGAGTCTAAAAGGTAGGAAAGGTCGCCTCGGCGCGACCAGAAGAGCACTTTCGGCATCAACATAAAGATCAAAAAGCGATTCTAGACAAATCCACTCCGAACGGCGCTGGTAGCACGTCCCGAATTGCCAGTCAATCAGGACTCGAGTGAAAGCAACTGTTTTTCCCTTGCTCAGTAATAAACAATCTGCTGCATAGTGCGCTGTGTGGGGCAACCGGAAGTCCGTCAAGCAGAAAGGCGAACTCGCTGCAATCTCCATTGCCTGGGGAGTGTGGTTGAGGGCGGATATTCCCAGTCGTCGTAAAACTAACGCAATCGTGGGACCGTGGACGGGTCCCACCGATTGGCGGCTGGCTTTGGCTTATTTCCCGTCCCCGTCGTTGTCGATCTTCGAGAAGCGGGTTTTGGCAGAGGGAGCAGCCGTTCCCTTCAGGCCTTCCCAAAGGATCTTGTTATAGAGTTGCACCGGGACACGATCTTCTCCGGAGAAGTCAAATCCCTTGGTCTTCTGCGCCCAATACTGAGAATTATGGGTCGGCTTCAAGACCGGACCCTTGGCGAATACCACCTTGTTGGGGTCCAGTCCCAAGTTTTTACCCTGCGAAATAGGAGCGATGGCCTTCGTAAG
>DATFRZ010000118.1:0-3806 GCA_035262885.1 Candidatus Acidiferrum sp. | reverse complement strand
TGCGGACGTCGGAAATGAGAATCGTGAGTTCGCGTTTGTCGCCGTTCATGAAGCCGCTGTTCGACATTACATATTTCACGAGCTGCGGGGCGACGTAGCGCTCGAGAACGCTGCGGGTTTGGCGAAGTTCGCGGCCGGTGGTGACGTAGCGAGCGGTACTCGCGCCGCTGTACGAAGCTGCGATGGTAATGCACGGAGCAACAAGAGGAAGAACAAAGTGGCTCGCGCCGAAGAGCACTATGTTCGCGGCCAAAAACAGAACCATCGTGAACAGTAGAAAGAGAGCTCCGCTGCGAAAAGAAGGCTGTTTCCACTGAATCACGCCTCCCAGCGCGGCCATAAACAAAATGATGACAAAAGAAAGCCAGGACGGAGCTTCGCGCATCGCCTGGCCGTTGATGAGATTGTCGATCAGCGTTGCGTGTGCGAAAAAGCCGGGCGGCTGCCTATCCATCGGCGTTGGACGCGGCTCATAACTGCCTGCGGCGCTGGCGCCCACGAGAACAATTTTTCCGCGGAAGTAGTCGGCGGGAAAGCGATGTTCGGCGCTCGGGCACTGATCCGGATAGATCGAACAAATGACTTCCCAGAGCGGCAGCCGCTTGTAGGTTTCGATGTTGGAGCCGCCATTGTCGAGCTTGTTTGCATGCCCGCGCCAAAGCATAAGCACGCGGCCTTCGCGGTCTACAGGAACGGATCTGCCGCCGCGAGTAAGCGAACGAGTGCCGAGCCAGCTTTTCGATTCGGTCCAGCCTTCTTTGTGTTCCGGAGTCGCGACTTCGACGGCTCTTGCGCCGAGGGTTGGATAGGCTCTCCCCTGATAAATAAAGTAGACGGGCTCACGGCGAATCAAGCCGCCTTCGTCGGGAGTGGAATTGATGGAGCCCAATCCCGCGGACGCGTGAGCGAGCTTGTCCAGCGGAAGATTCGCCGTCCATTCCCCAACTTTGAGCGACGAGCCGAGCCGCGCGCCGGACGCGGCGAATTTGGTGGTGTCGTGAAACGAAGAAGGGTCCTTGCCGGTGACTTCCGTAGAGAGAAAAGAAAATCCAAGGACTGTCTTGCCTGAGCTTTGCAGCACACGAGCGAATTCGTCGTCCATCGCGGGAGTTTCTTTTTGTTCTCCGGAAAAAGCCGCGTCGAAGACGATGGCGCTTGGCTGGCTTTTGCTGACGTAGCGAACGATTTCAGTCCACACCTGGCGGGGCCAGGGCCAGCGCCCGAGCTTGTCCTGCAGCTCGTCGAAGCTGGCGTTATCAATATCAATGATGACGATGCGCGAATCGGCTTTGGCAGGCCGTGCAGTCCAGCGGGCGCGCGCGTCATACGCTCCGTTTTCCAGCCATTCGCCTGCACGCGTGAAATGCAGGGCAAGTCCAAGCATGGCTGCGAGGCCGACAACAATGTACACGCCCTGCCGGAAAGCTCGAACGGTTTGAGGACTTGCATCCATTGCGAATACGGCCTATGGCAGGCGCTATCAAAACTGCGCGCAGCGTTTGCTGACCTGTAAACACAAACGATGTTAGCCGCCCTGCAGAGCGGTGAACAACGCCTGCTTTTTGGGCCGTATTGTACTGAGTAAGTGGCGCGCGGAGGCGACTCGTTTTATGCGGACTTTTGACGGCGCGGGCCTTTAGCCCATTTGCAGCGCCATGCTACTCTGTTTGAACTGCCTTTGCCCGGGTGGCGGAATGGCAGACGCTGAGGACTTAAAATCCTCCGGGGATTTTTCCTCATGTGGGTTCGACTCCCACCCCGGGCACCATTTTTTCCTGTTGAAATTGCTGGAGTTCCCGAGTCGCTGTCTCCGACGTACCCCGCGTGTACCTCGCCGTGGGAAAGTACGAGTGGGTCCCGATTCCACGCGCGCGCCAAATCCGCCTCAAGTTGTTCTTGTCTTGAACGTACCCACGGGGCGTAATGCTTCTCAGTGATTCGCACACTCTGATGACGACGATGATGAGCAGGAAGAAACTGATGGTGAGGTTCTGCGCGTAGGAGGTGTTCGTCCTTCGTCGTCGCGCTGGTCGGCAGGGCCCTGTTACGGCTGGGCCCACCGAGAGAGAGCCTGCCATTACTCTGATGACCTAGCCTGTAATGCGCTGATATTGGGGCATTTACATGGATGGAAGCAAAATATGCTTGTATTTGCACAGCAGAATAAGCTTGTAAACATACAGCATGATATGCTTGTATTGACACGGCATAATGTGCTTGTAATGCCCCGGCTCAGTAGGGAGGCCGCCCATACGCACGCCAAACCAGAAATTAGCTGAATCGCTCGACGTTCTGAAACAGCTTCAGAGCGGCGGCCGCCGTGTCTTCAAATCGGATGATCTCAGCCGGGTCCACCGCGAACGCCTAGTCGAGAACGGCTTCCTGCAGGAAGTAATCAAGGGCTGGCTTATTTCCGCGAGCCCAGGCGTGCGTACGGGAGACAGCACGCCATGGTACGCCTCGTTCTGGGAATTCTGCGCGCGCTATGCCGGCGAGCGTTTCGAGAACGAATGGCATTTGTCGCCGGAACAGTCTCTTTGGCTGCACGGCGAGAAAACAACGATTCCCGAGCAGGTAGTGGTGTGCAGTCCGAAGGGAACAAACCACCAGATCGAACTATTGTTCGGCACGTCTTTGTACGACCTCAAGATCGGGGAAATGCCACCCGCCGAAAATATTGCGCTCCGGGAAGGACTGCGACTGTTCACCCCCGCGGCCTCGCTGGTGGGCGTGGGTGAGACATTTTTTTCACGAAACCCGCTTGAGTCGCAAGTCGTGCTGGCAAGTCTTGCCGATGCTTCCGACCTGCTGCGGCTCCTGCTGAACGGCGGGCATTCGGCGAAGGCGGGTTATCTTGCGGGCGCGCTTCGCTCAAGCGGGCGCGACAAGCTTGCGGATGAAATCGTAAAAACGATGAAGAGCGCCGGATACGACGTGCGCGAGCGCAATCCTTTCGAAGCTGGACAAGTATTCAGCAGATTGCGGCCCGCGGCGGCGCCGATTGGCGGCCGCCTGCAGATGATCTGGGAAACGACGCGGGAGACAGTGGTCAGAAATTTCCCGAAAGCGCCGGGCCTGCCGAAAGACAAGGGCGCATATCTGCACAACGTCGATGAAATCTACAAGAGCGACGCCTACCATTCCTTGTCCATCGAGGGCTATTCGGTCACGCCGGAGCTGATTGAAAGAGTGCGGCAGGGAAACTGGAATCCTGAACGCGAGGAGCAGGACAAGAAAAACCGGGACGCCCTGGCGGCGCGAGGATACTGGCAGGCGTTCCAGCTCGTGAAGGAATCCGTGGCCAAAGTTATTGGTGGTGCTCCGGCCGGCGCCATTGCGCGAGACGAGCATAAGGACTGGTATCGCGAGTTGTTTCAGCCGTGTGTGGCGGTCGGCCTGATGAGGGCAGGGGACCTGGCCGGATACCGGAACAGTCCAGTATATCTGCGCACGTCGCGCTATGTGCCGCCACGGTGGGAAGCGGTGCGTGACGCAATGCCTGTATTTTTCGATCTTCTCGAAAAGGAGCCGGAAGCATCCGTGCGCGCTGTGCTTGGGCACTGGCTGTTCGGCTACATTCATCCGTACCCTGACGGCAACGGCCGCATGGCGCGCTTTCTGATGAACGTGATGCTTGCCTCGGGTGGTTATCCGTGGACCGTTATTCGCCTGAGGGATCGCAAGGCTTATCTTGCCGTCCTCGACAGCGCCAGCATCGAAACGAATGTCGGCCCGTTTACGACGCTCATTGGGCAGCGCGTTCGCTGGGCGCTTGAAAAACACGATCTGGTTTTTCCCGACAAGGC
>DATFRZ010000117.1:0-27604 GCA_035262885.1 Candidatus Acidiferrum sp. | reverse complement strand
GGACACGAATATTGTGCAGTGCGAAGCAGTCCCGTCGGGCTTCCTCGCGTTTCCAGAGCAGAGGGATCGTCACATCGGAATGGCGGACTGTATGATTGCACATCATTCCTATCATACGTGGAGCCGCTACATCGGCGGATTGACCGTGGAAGTCGATTTCGCAAGCAAAAAAGTACTGGAGGTATTCGACGAGGAAGTCGTGCCGATTCCGCCGCCTTCCGATTATGAAGAGGCGCCGGAAGTGGCGCGGCCGGGGACAAAACCGGGAGTAATCTCTCAACTATTGGGTCCCAGTTTTCAGATCGTTTATGGAGAAGTAAGCTGGCAAAACTGGTATTTCCGGTTTCGATTGGATTCGCGCGTGGGGCCGATTGTGAGCCTGGTGAGGATTGACGACCATGGGCGGCGCCGTTCCGTGCTGTATGAAGGAAACGTGTCTGAGTTCTTCGTTCCTTACATGGACGCCACTCGTAATTGGTCAACGCGCGTATTTTTGGACGCGGGGGCGTTTTATCCCGGCGGAATCTTGAAGAGCTTACGCCAAGGGTTGGATTGTCCGGCCAGCGCCGCCTAATTTTGATGGGCTTTCAAGCGACGAGAAGGGAAATCCGGTGCTTCGGCCGCACCAGGCATGTCTGTTCGAGCGGTTTGCGGGCGCCGTGGCCTGGCGGAAAGAAGACGCGAACCTGGTCTCTGGCCGCCCGTCGCGGACGCTGGTGCTCTGTTCCGCCGCGGTCGTTGGCAATTACGACTATTTGATGGACTGGCGATTCGAGCAGGACGGCACGATCCGCGTGGCCGTCGGCGCGACAGGGATCTTGGATGCGAGGGCGGTTGCTGATGAATCCGCCGATGGCGCAACGAACCACGCCAATCATTCCGCGGAAGAATACGGCCAATTGGTCGCCAGGAACATCCTTGGCGTCAATCATGATCACTTTTTCTCGTTTCGGCTCGATATAGACGTAGACGGCCAGAACAACAGTTTTATGATTCACCGGCTGGTCGAAAAGGAGCTCTCCGCCGGCAGCCCCCGAAAAAGCATTTGGGTAGCGAAGCCCTCCATTGCAGAAAAAGAGCGCGACGCAATGATGGATATACGCCTGGATAAGCCTTCCATGTGGATTTTCGTGAACCCAAAGGTGAAAGAACCACTTGGACATTCCACAGGTTATGAAATCATGCCCGGAGTGACGGCCGCTTCTTTGCTTAGTCCCGACGACGGAGCTCAGAAAGTCGGCGCTTTCTCCGCCCACCAATTGTGGGTAACACCGTACCGGCCCGAAGAACTTTATGCGGCCGGCACGTATCCCAGGTCAAGCACGGGTGAAGACAGTCTTGCGGCCTGGACGAGAAAGAATCGCGGCATCGAGAACACGGATATTGTTGCTTGGTATACCTTGGGCTTTCACCACGTGCCGCGTGAAGAGGATTGGCCGGTCATGCCGGTAATGTGGCACGATTTCGTCATCCGACCATTCCACTTTTTGGGACAAAACCCCGTCTTGAATTTGCCAAACGAACCCTGAACCGGAAACTGAGCTACCAGGCGGTTTTTTGGGCGACAGGTCAGCGGTAGGCCGCGGCTTGGATGCTGTACAGCTCTGCGTATTGGCCTTTTCTGGCCATCAGATCCTCATGCGTGCCGACTTCCACGAGGCGCGAGCCATCCAGTACGAGGATGAGATCAGCCATGCGCACTGTTGAGAAACGGTGCGACACCAGAATCGTGATCCGGCCGCTGCTGTTCTCGCCGCTGCTGCGTGCTGCAGCAGCATAACGTTCGAACAACGCGTGTTCGGTTTCCGCGTCGAGCGCTGCGGTCGGCTCATCCAGGATGAGCAGCAGCGGCTCGTCGCGCATGAAGCCTCGTGCAAGGGCTAGCTTTTGCCACTGCCCGAACGATAGGTCGACGCCGCCCGGCCACGTTGGACCGAGCTGTGTCTCCAGGCCCGCGGTCAAACGCGTAACTACATCTCCGGCGCCGGCGCGACCGACTGCCGCAACAACGGCTAGCTCGTCATCGAGTCGAGGCACGTCACCCAGGCCGACAGTGTGGCGCGCTCGGAATTCAAAGCGGAAAAAATCCTGGAACGCACCAGCGAGGCGCTTGCGCCAGTCGCTGGCGGGAACGCGTGCCAACGGAGTTTCGTCCAGGAAGATAGAACCGGACGTTGGTTTGTACATCTTCGCGAGCAGCTTAACGAGCGTGGTCTTCCCTGCGCCATTCTCGCCGACGATGGCTACTACAGCACCAGCCGGCAGCTTTACCGATACATCGTCCAGCACGACGCGCGATGTGCCGGGATAAGCGAAGGATATATGGTCCAAGCGAATGCCTTCTCGCAACGCACTTGGAACTGGCTGATCGGCCGATGCCGCGACAGCCGCCGCGTAATCTTCAAGCCACGCCAACCGGCGCGAGCCGTCCATCCAAAATCCGCGAAGGAATCCAAGCTCGCCCACGGTTGCCCCAATGTACGCCGAGAGGCGTGCGCCGGCTGCCAGAACCAGCAGGACTTGACTTGCTGAAGCGTGAAGCCAGGAGGAGACGAACACCACTGCGCCAACATACGCCGACCCGAAAATCGCCCAAGCCGCCGCGTGCCAAAATGCGGAGCCCCAGCGCGCAGGAGCCACCCGACTGTACCAATATTCCCACGTGGCTCTGCGGTCCGTTGCCAGGCGGTCTCCGATGCCGGTAACGCGCACTTCTTTTCCGGGAGAAGCGGTCGTGGCCATGTGAAACAAATGGCGAGATAGCCGGATTGCTTGTGCCCCGCTCTCCTGCGCCGACCTCTCGACTTCGGGCCGCCACGTCGATGTCCACACCGTTGGGATCGCAAACACTGCGAGCAGAAGAAGGGTCGGGTGAATGGAGGCCAATAGCGCCAGTGTCACGGCGAGGCGCAACATCCATCCGAGCATGGAAAACACGGCCATGTACATGTGGTCAAGGACAAATACTTGATTGCGGAGCATGGATAGGCGGTCCAGATATTCGGGGCGCTCTTGGTGCTCGATGGTGTCGATGGAGGCTTGCAGCTTCGCGACGTGTGCTTCCAACGCAATCGTGACCTTGTCGCGAAAGCGCCGCTGCACGCGCGTGCTGACCGTGCGCAGGAACCACGTTGCTGCTGCCGACACGGCAAGGCCAATCGCCGATCCCAGCACGAGGCCGGGCCGGTGCTTCAGCACGCCCTCGCCAAGCAACATCAGCCACAAGGCTAGAAGGGCATCGGGCAGCGCTGCGAGCTGCGAGAGAACCAGCGACGCGAACATCAATCGTGGCTCGTGCCTGTACCCGAGCTTGCACAACCGCCACATGGAGGAAAGCGCCGGCGGCAGAGGATCGATTGCCTTACCTGGATTGGAGCGATTAGGAGAGGACGTCATACGTTGTGCCTTCCTCGTCCGTGGGAACACTGAAGCGCTCTGCTTGCAGATCGAACATCGTGCGATAGCGCCCGCCAAGCGCCATCAGCTCATCGTGGGTGCCAAACTCGATCACGCGACCATGTTCGAGGACGCAGATACGATCTGCATGACGAACGGTCGAGAATCGGTGCGAGATCAGGATGGTGGTGCAACGACGCGTCGCGGCCAGCAGGCGGTCGAAAATCTCGGCTTCCCCCCGCACATCGAGTTGCGCCGTGGGCTCGTCGAGCAGCACTACACCCGCGCCCATTTTCACGGCAGATAATGCTCGAGCGAGTGCTACTCGTTGCCATTGTCCTCCGGAGAGGTCCGTGCCGCCGTCGTATCCACGCGCAAGGATCGTGTCGAGCGATGTGAGGTTTGCCGCTCCTGCGGACTCCAGGGCGGCGAGCACCACATCGTCTGGCGCTCCTGCTGGCGCGACATTGTCGCGCAGAGGGAGTTCAAGCCGGATGAAATCCTGGAACACGGCTGCGATGCCCAAGCGCCATGCTGCGAGATCGAATTGGCGAAGATCAACGCCATCGATATCAATCCTGCCGGACTGCGGGTCATAAAGGCGGCAAAGCAGTTTTGCGATGGTCGTTTTTCCTGCTCCGTTCTGCCCCACGATAGCGAGGGACGACCCGGCGGGAATCGTGAGATCGAAATGCTCGAGAACGGGCGCGGCGCCCCCCGCGGGATACGTGAAGGTCACGTCGCGCAGGCAAATCTCGTGAGCCCGTTTGGCGTCTACAGGGCGATTGCCGGACTGCAGCGCGCCGACCGGACGCATCGCGGGTTCGAGCCGCAGCACCGCCGCGACAGGCGCAGCAGCTCCGTCGAGCGCCCAACTGAATCCGCCGAAGGCGATCATCGAAACGCCGATGGCGCTCTGCATGTACACTACAGCTGCGCCCAGCGTGATGCGTCCGTTGGCAGCGCCGCTTGCCAACGCCGAAAACACAGCGATGTTTGCGCCCACCACCAGCAATAGGCTCCAGATCAACGGCCGCTCGCGCAATCGCGTAGCTGCGTACTGCAGCTCGTGCAAACGGGTCCGCCTGGCGATGAAGCGCTCTAGCGTCCAGCCGACCAGCCCGAACAGCCGCAGTTCCTTGCTCGCGGGCGGATCCACTGCAAGCCGATAAGCGTAATCTGCGTCACGCTGCGCGCCGCGCACCTCTTCGGTATTGCGGTCGCGCCAGACGGCACTCTCTCGCAGAAGCCAATGCGTGGCGCCCCACGCGCCCGCAAGCACGATCGGCGCCCACCATGCATATCCCGCAAGGATCACCGCGCATGCGATGCCGGCGACCATCTCGACCATCCCACTGGCGATGAAGTCCATAGAGATGGTCAGTGGCGGACCTGTCATTCCGAGGTCGAAGTCACGCGCCACGGTCAGGTCGCTGGTGAGTTTTGGATCTTCGAGGTGACCCATGCCAGGCGGACGCACACACGCCTCGGTGAGCCGGTCGTAGAGCCATGCGGCGGTGCGATCGCCCAGATTTGCACTCAGCGCTTGATGGATCGGGCTGAGTACTTGAAGGAGAATGAAAATCGTGCCGACGAGCGCTAATGGGCCCGCGAGAGGCTGACTGCGTTGCACAGCGCCAACAAGGACACCCATCGCAATGGCAAAAGCCGCCGGTAGCGCGCCTCTGAGCAACAGTGCAAGCCACCACGCAAAAGCAAGCCCCGGGGCTGCCTTGGGTAGGGCGGCGAAAAACCTCCAATTTTTGCCTTCCGTTAACCCCTGGAACATTCCCGCATTGTGCCTCAAAAACCGTTTGTATGCATAAAGCCCTCGTTAAAAAGCGGGTCCTAAGTGGGGGGAGCGACCAAGCCGCGGACGGCCTCCTTCGAAACCCAGGGCAAGCCGAAGACCGTCCCTACCGTTGCAGTTCGAAAGGGTATGCCAAAACTTGGCGCTATGAAGAAAGGTGAGCGGTATGTTTTTGGCGTACGAAGGAACCGTTGCTGCGGCGTTGTGTATAATGAAGCGCTGGGGGATTTCTAAGTTTTCATGCCGAGTGGCTTCGGAAAATCACAAGCTTCGCTGAAGGTGTGGTTCTGGCGTGCGCTACGCTTCCTCCACACGCGTTTGCGAGAGGTGCGCGCGATCGCGAAAGCGCTGATTTCAACCAAGCATCCCTTTCTTGTGCACATTATTCCGATTCGGAAATGCAACCTGGCGTGCACCTATTGCAATGAATTCGATGATTTTTCTCCACCGGTGCCGCTGGAAGAAATGAAGATGCGGCTGGACATTCTGGCGGACATGGGAACGTCGATCATCACCATTAGCGGCGGCGAGCCGCTATTGCATCCGGAGCTGGACGACATTATCCGACACATCCGGCGGCGCGGAATGATCGCCGGGATGATTACAAACGGATTCCTGCTCAACCAGGAACGCATCGAGAGGCTGAACCGCGCTGGGTTGGAGCACCTGCAAATCAGCATTGATAATACGAAGCCGGACGAGGTGTCACTGAAGAGCTTGAAGACGCTGGACCAGAAGCTCGAGCTGTTGGCTCATTACGCCCATTTCCAGGTGAACATCAATTCCGTGTTGGGGAGCGGGGTGAAAGATCCTGAGGACGCGCTGCGCATCGCGCACCGTGCCGTGGACCTGGGACTGACCAGCACGGTAGGAATCATTCACGATCACAACGGGCAGCTGAAACCGCTAGGGCCGCGCGAAATCGAAATTTTTGAAGAGATCATGACGCTGAGCAAGCGTTCGTTTTCACGGTTCAACGATTTTCAGCACAATGTCGCGCGCGGGAAAGAGCACAACTGGCGATGCCGATCGGGGTCGCGCTATTTGTATATTTGCGAGGACGGGTTGGTGCACTGGTGCTCGCAGCAGCGCGGGTATCCCGGGATACCGCTAACGCAGTACACACGCGAGATGAGGCGCCGCGAGTTTTATACGGAAAAGTTTTGTGCGCCGTTGTGCACGGTTTCTTGCGTGCAGCAAGTGGGAATGCTGGACAATTGGCGTGCGCCGCAAACGCTGAAGCCGATGCCCATGACGCCTCCTGCGGCGCAGCCGGAACTGGTGCAAATCGGACCATCGCGCGGCAATTCTTGATCCAAAGATATTTCTCCAATTCCGCTTTCCTGTTTTCACTCCATGCACATTTCCTCTCTACCGGGATTGACGGTGGATTGTCTCTCGCTAAAAATTAACGTATGGGCGCAGCAGCGATCGAGACAGAGAATCTGACCAAGCTTTACCCGCACGGATTTCTGAACCTGAAGAAGAGAATATCGCTCGAAGGGCTGAACATGCAGGTGGAAACGGGCGAAATCTTCGGGTTCATTGGTCCGAATGGGGCCGGCAAATCCACCACTATCAAGTTGCTGATGCGGCTGATTTTTCCGACCGCGGGGAGCGCGCGGATTCTTGGCAAACCCATCAGCGACATCGAAATGCACCGCGATGTTGGTTACCTGCCGGAACAGCCGTACTTTTACGACTATCTGACCGCAACGGAATTGCTCGATTACTTCGCGCGCATCCACGACATGACGGCTGCGGGGCGGAAAGAGCGCGTCCAGCAAATGCTCAAAAAGGTGGGGCTGGAGACCGCAGGCAAGATTCAACTTCGCAAATATTCGAAGGGGATGCTGCAGCGCGTTGGCATGGCCCAGGCGATTCTGCACGATCCCCAATTGGTGATCCTGGATGAGCCGATGTCCGGGCTGGACCCGGTCGGGCGGCGCGAAGTGCGCGACATGATTCTGGATTTGAAGCGGGAGGGCAAGACGGTGATGTTTTCCACGCACATCCTCAGCGATGCCGAGATGTTGTGCGACCGCGTGGGCGTGATCGTGGGCGGTAAGTTGCGGGGAGTGGGCGCCCCGGCGCAATTGGTGGATATGAAAGCACAGGGAATGGAAATTCTGTTCGAGTTGACCGGGCAGAGCACAGTGCCGTTGCTTGCCAAAGCCACACGGACAGGAGATCGCTACCGGCTGCAAGTGCCCGAGCCGGATCTGTACGAAGCGATCGAGCAGTTGCGCGTGGCGGGAGCGACAATTCTTTCCGTCTCGCAAGTAAGGGCGACGCTGGAAGAGTTTTTCATGGACCTTGTGGAAGCGGACCGCGCCCAAGCAGCAGCGGTCGAGGTGAGCGGGAAATGAAGCGCGTGGGCGTGGTGGCATTAAATACGTTTCGCGAAGCCGTGCGCGACCGCGTGCTGTACAACCTTTTGTTTTTCGCACTGGTGATGATGGCGGCGTCGATTATCGCGGGGCAGATTTCGATTGGAATCGAGCAAACGGTCATCGCGACGCTAGGATTGAGCGCCATCTCCCTGCTCGGCTTGTTGATTGCCATTTTTATCGGCGTCGGGCTGGTGTCCAAGGAAATGGACAAGCGCACGCTGTACGCGCTTCTGGCGAAGCCGGTGCGGCGGTGGGAGTTTCTGCTGGGAAAGTTTGGCGGGCTGATACTGACGCTGGCGGTGAATACCGCGGCGATGGGGGTGGGTCTTTTTCTTGCGCTGGTTTACGTGAAGCCCACCCTGGAACGAGGCGACGCGACCGTTTTTGTCGCGGTGTACTTCATTTGGCTGAAACTAGCGCTGGTGGTCGCCCTAGCTCTGCTGTTCTCCTGCTTCACAACGCCGCTATTGGCAATTCTGTTTACCGCAGGCATTTACATTGTCGGCTTGTACGTGCAGGAGTTGCGGAACATGCCCATGCAGGTGATGAGTCCTGGGATGACCGCATTGACGAAATGGCTTTCCTACCTGCTGCCAAATTTTGAGAACTTCAACATCATGGCCCTTGCCGCGCACAGCCGCCCGGTTCCGGGCGCATTCATTTTGCAGAATACCTTGTACGCCGCGGTTTATTGCACGATCGTGCTGACTGGCGCAGTTCTCGTGTTTTCCAGGCGGAATCTAAAATGAAATCGGCAAAAATCATTGTGCTGGCTCTGGTACTTCTGCAGGGCGGATTCTTGGGAATCTGGAAGCTGCAGCACGCCATCGACAAGCAACACGCGGCGGTAAAAGAGGAGCGGGACTACGTGCTGCTGAGCTCCGCCAAGCTGATGAAAACCATGAGTCTGGAGTATGCCCCGCTGATGGCCGACTTTTATTGGACGCGCGTGGTGCAATTCTATGGAAACAAGCATGTGCGGGGGGACGCGAACCTGGAGCAGCTTTGGCCGCTACTGGATATCGCGACGACGCTGGATCCGAATCTGCTGCCGGCTTACCACTTTGGGGCCGTTTTCTTGAGCCAGCGCCCACCGGGCGGAGCAGGCCGGCCGGATTTGGCGGTCCAGCTCATGCAGCGTGGGATCAAAGCGAATCCGGATTACTGGCGCTTTTACGAGGACCTGGGATTCATCTACTACATGGACTTGAAGGACTATAAGAAAGCCGCGGAAGCCTTCCTGGAAGGCAGCAAGAACCCAAAAGCGCTGATCTGGATGAAAGTGATGGCGGCGAAGATCGCGGCGGAGGGAGAGTCTTACGAGACTTCCTTCTTTTTGTGGAACGACATTTATACGACGACCACCGACCCACAGATCAAAGAAAATGCAAAAGTACACTTGCTGCTGTTGAGAGTCCGTGAGGATTGCAAGAAGTTGGACGAACTTGCGGATGAGTATGAGAAACGTTTTGGACATAGGGCGAAACGCGTCGGCGAATTAGGGCAAGCCGGGCTGATGCAGGGTGCGGCCGTCGATCCGCTGGGCTATGCCTACGTTTTCGACGACCAGGGAAAGGCGGCGCTGAACTTGAAGAGCCCGCTCCTCGAAAAACAGTTGATGCTTGAACATTTCAAGTGATTTCCCGGGCGGCGGGAAGCGCTCACTCCGTAGTGCAAAGCAAGGTCATTTGCGGGTCAATCAGTACTTTGTGCGGTGGGCTCGAGGTGTGAAATCGGAAGGAAGTTTCCTGGCCCCCGGCAATCACGTTTCCCAAAAACGACCGGCCGCTGCCGCTGGTCGCATAGAGGGGAACACTGGCGAGAAACGATCTCGGGACGCCAGTTTGGAAGAGCTTTCCTCGCACAGAATAGCCATTTTCATCGTGATGCACGGTAAACTCGACGCGATAGTGTGGAATGCCGGTGCCGCGAACCCAATCGTCGAAGAACCAGTCCATTGAGCGGCTGTTTTCCAAATCCATGCTCGGCGTCATCATCGCCTCCACTTCGTGTTGAAGGTCATCTGTGGAAAGCGCGCGATAAGCGTACTTGGACGCGAGTTTCTGAAGCAGCGCGGTAAAACGCGCGTCAGGTTGTTTGGCGCCGGGCTGGCGGAGCATTTCGCGGAGCATGTGAATGACCCAAGAGCCTTTGCTGTAGACCACGCGCTCATACGCGGAAGGTGATTTTGAGGAGTTAAGACGAACGCCGAGAGTAAGGGCTCCAATATCGGCCACCGGCTCGTCGGCGTCCGGCGATTTTTCGGCGAGTTGGCGGCGGTAACGCGAAAGCCAGAGACGAAGCGCATGTTCGGAATTTCCGCGGCTGTCCGCGAAGAGCAACGCGAGATAGTTGGCCATGGCCTCGTCAATCCACTGGTCGCGATAGCTGGACCAGCCGACGATGTTGCCCCACCATTGATGCGCTACTTCATGATAGGGAACAAGGTCGGTGAAATGTTCCTGGCCGCTGGGGCTGAGGCCGACACGCTGCTGCGCTTCCGGGGAAAGAAAAGAAAACGTGGAGACGTAGAGAAGTCCCGGCCATCCCTGGCCGAACGTTCCGGGAATCTGCGAGACACTCAAATTGTGAAAGGGAAATGGTCCGGAGAAGGACTCGTAAAAATGGACCGAAGAATCGATCTCTTTTCCGAGCTGCTTTAAGGCATCGGCTGGACTGGGAGTGGGCCGGGGAAGCGAAAGCGCGAGCCGCGTGGAAGGAGCGCCGAAGGTATTGTTGGAGGGAACAGCAATTCCTTCTGCCGGCTGGGCCTGCATGCGGCTCCTCAGGCTTTCTTCGAGTTCGCGATTGGCATAGACGTCGATGGAGTGTCCGCCTGAAGCTACGGAGGATGTGGCATATTCACCCAAATTGAACCCCGCAACGGCGGTGGGTTTCTCCGTTTTCCAGTGCCCTGTGCGAAATTCGCCATCTTCGCGTTCGTCCAGCTTCGATCCGGTAGCGACGAGGCGCAGCTTGCGCGGCCAGCGAATCGTAAGCTCATAAGGAGCGAATTCTGAGGGATCGCCGAAGTGGGGGTACCAGCTTTCTCTCGCGCCGACGAACAGAACACCGTTGCCAGCGTCTTCAATCACGTTACCGTGGTAGTGGAACTGAAGCGTGAATTGTTGATTCGGGGAGGGAACTGACGAAAGGAAAACATACAAATAGTCGTTTCCGCGCACACTCCGTTCCCGGAGGGTCATGCCTTCGTTCTGAAAAAACTCCAGCGGTTCGCCGTGCTCTCCCGTCACGCGGTCGACGGTAAGGGCGCGGGACAGCTCAAAAACCAAGATGCGGGCCTTGCCGGTTTCCGCTCGGAGCTGAATTGCTGCGGTTGCGTCTAGGGAATTGTTGGGAAGGATTGAGGATTCCAGAGAGTAGTGCAGAGCGCGGAACGCAACGGTGCGGGCCGGGAGGTTGCGAACGCGGTGAGATGTCCAGGTATCGTAGAAAGTTCCCGAAGCGTTTTTTACCGTTTGTCCGAGCAGGAATTGCTCGTCGCGCCCGCCGTCAACAACAACATCGAATGGGCCCGTGGATGCGCCGTCAAGGTTGGCGTAAAACGCGGGCCGAGGATCTGGCGACACGATGTCAACGAGAATGCGAAGCGTGTACACCGGATTGACGCGCGCAAGAGTTGCTTCCCATTGGGATATGTAAGATGTATCCGTTTGAGGCGAAAGATTGGCCTTGCGGAATTGAGATAGCAACTCGTCCGCCGCTCCGTCGGTGAAGCGAAAGTAGGCACTTGCGAAAGTTTCATCAAGAACAGGCGCGCCGAGAAAACGTCCCATTTGCTGCTTCTCGACCGAGTCGCGTGGAACAGCCAGCGCGTGGCCTCGGCCGGAGAAAACGGCGCCCGTGATCCGCCCTTGGAATGGAGAGAAAAATGCGAAGCGTCCTTCATCCAGCGATAGGACTGCATCGCCGCGGCGAAGCTCAATGCGATTTTCGGGAGCGAGGTGATAGACCTGGGAAGAATCGAGCGTCAGTGCGTTGATCGCATCATACAATTCGTGAGGCGATCGCTCCGAAGCCGGAACCGCCAGCGGTGCAACAAAACACCACAACGTCAAGACCCTGGCCCCAACCCACATGTAAAGAGTGTAGTCAGATTCGGCATGAGAGGACAAGACGGGCCGGCCTCGACAGCCCATAGGAACTAGAATAAGAAAATGGCTCGAACCGTAGCCCCTTCCCGCGCACGCTTCGCACTGCTCGGCTCTGTGCTCATGCTCCTAAGTGCTCAAGCGACCGCGGACACGATTGTCCTCAAGAATGGCCGCCGCATCGTCGCCCTGAGCGCTTTTGAGGAAGGCGACAAGGTCAGGTACATGACCTCTGCCGGGGAGCTGAGCCTGCCGAAATCAATCGTAGATCACATTGAAAAAGGGGGATTCGTAGCTGCTGGTGGACGGCCCGGGGACGCAACGCCCACTCTGACCATTACCCCCCCGGAAATACGTCCCGGGGGTGGCAGCGCGATAGAGGAGATTCAGCGCGGTGCAGTGCATGACGGTTCAATCGATCGCCCATATATTGCGAAGCTGGAAAGGGAAGCGCGGTCGGGGAATTCGATTGCGACATTCAACGCTGCGCTTGGGCATCACGCTGCCGCCACGTTCGAACTGTCCCGAGGCGATTTGGAGCATGCACTTTCCGACGAGCGCACTGCCGTGAACTATGCTCCCGACGAGCCGGCCTTGCAGATGAACGTAGCGTACATCTACCTGAGGCGGAACGAATACAAGCAGGCGTTGGATTACCTGGATCACGCCAAGCGGTTGCTGCCGGACAATCCAGATGTAGGGAAGCTCACGGGCTGGGCTTATTACGGCATGAACAAGCTCGATCAAGCGGTTGCTGCGTGGAAGCACGCCTACTCCATCCGTCCCGACAAGGAATTACAGGCGGCCTTGGAAGCCGCTTTGCGCGATAAGAGGGAAGAAGAAAGTTACAAGGAAAACGAGAGCAGCCATTTCAAATTGAAATACAACGGAGCCGCGGAACCGGCGCTGGCGCGGGATGTATTGCGTACGCTCGAGATGCATTTCTCGGCGATCGAATCGGAGCTGAACTACACGCCGCCAGAACCGATTGGCGTGGTTCTGTACACAGAGCAGGCATTTATGGACATCACGCGCGCGCCGGCGTGGGCGGGCGCGTTGTACGACGGGCGGATTCGCGTTCCTGTGCAGGGGTTGACGAGTGTGGATGGAGAATTGTCGCGTTCACTGAAACACGAGCTGACGCACAGCTTTGTCGCGCAGAAAACAAAAAGCGCGTGCATGGGGCTGGCTGCCAGTTGTTCGAATCGCACCCCGACGTGGGTTCAGGAAGGGCTGGCGCAGTGGATGGAAGGGTATCGCAGCGGAGATGACGCACCGGGGCTGGTACAAATTTTCGACGAGAAACGTGCCATCCCGCTAGGCCAACTGGAAGGTTCCTGGACACGTTTGGATCGAAGCACAGCGCGGTATGCGTACGCCTGGGCGCTCGCCAATATGGAATACATCATTCAAACGGACGGAATGAGCGATGTGGAACGGATATTGGATCGCATCGGCGCGGGCATGGCCACCGAGCAAGCGCTGCGCGAAGTGCTGCACAGCGACTACAGCGATCTGGCGGAATCCACGGTTGGGTATCTGCGGAAGAACTCCGTCCACTGATTCTGCCCTTCTCTAACAGGTAGCGAGGAGAGCCGCCAGCAAGGCGGCGCGGGCGGGCATGGTGTTGAGAAAGATGTACTCATGGTCGGAATGCGCGCCGTCGCCAACCGCTCCGAGGCCATCCAGGGTGGGAACGCCGAGAGCTCCGGTGAAATTTCCGTCCGAACCTCCGCCGGCGGTGCACTCGCCGAGGGAAAGCTTCATTTGCTTCGCGAGCGATTTCGCTCGAGTGAAAAGCGTAGCACACATCTTGCGCTCCAGAGGAGGGCGGTCGAAGCCGCCGGTGATTTTCAGCTTTGCTCCTTTGTGAACCGGGCGCAATGCGTGAAGGCGGCGTTCGACGCTGCGCATGTCGGAATTTCGCAGCGCGCGCAAATCGAGAACGGCGCGGGCACGTGCTGCAATCACGTTAGATCGGGTACCGCCTTCGACGATGTCGGCATTTATGCTTATTCCGCGGCGTAAATTGTTCCACTTTTCGATGCGTGTGAGCTGCGCGGCCAGCTCGTACACTGCGTTGATGCCTTCTTCCGGTGCCAAGCCCGCGTGGGAAGCGCGGCCTTGGATGATCAACTGAGCCTCGCCGACACCTTTCCGCGCGGTCTTCACCAGGCCGTGCGTGCCGAAGGAAGGCTCGAGAACAAACACTGCATCGCTGCGCCGCGCTTCGGTTTCAATGAGCCTACGGGAAGATTCGCTGCCGATTTCTTCGTCAGAGGTCCAAAGGAAGACGATTTGCTTTTTGGGACGAAGCCAGACCCGTTGAAGCGCTTGGAGCGCAAAGAGCGCCTGAACGATGCCGGCTTTCATGTCGAAGATTCCTGGGCCGTAGGCTTTTCCGCCGGAGACGCGGAACGGCATTTCCTTCAAGGTTCCCGTTGAATAGACGGTGTCATAATGGCCGAGGACGAGGAGCTGCCCGGCGGGGCGAGATTTATCCGAGGCCAGAGTTACGCGCAGCTGGTCACCTCGATGCTTTTGGGAAATGCACTCAACATGAGCGCTGCTCTTTCGCCATTCTTCGGCGACGACAGCGCAGCAGTGGTCAGCGGCCGCCTTTTCTAGGCTGGGGGATTCCGAAGTCACGAAGCGCCGCAGAACCCGAAGCATGTCCGGGAGCTGCGGCTTCAGAACTCGAAGTAGTTCCAAGGGCAACGGCGAGTCCGCCATGGCGCCGACATGCTAACAGCGCCTTGGAAGGAGAGCAACTTGTTCGGCTTGGAAAAGCGGACCGCAGGGCTCTGAAAACATTGAAGTTACACGCCCTTAAACCGCGTGTCGCGCGGGCGGGGGTTCGCTTATAATTAGAGTTTTCCCGGGAAGCTGTCAGGCGCCGCCGAGTGGGTGTGCGGCCACGGAGACCGCGAATGATCATGGACGTGGTGGAAATACAAAAGATTTTGCCGCACCGGCATCCATTTCTGTTTGTGGACGCCATCCTCGAAATGGAGCGTCTGAAAAGCATCGTGGGCGTGAAAAATGTCACGGTAAACGAAGCTTATTTTCAAGGACATTTTCCTGGTGCGCCGGTGATGCCGGGCGTGCTGATTATCGAATCGATGGCGCAAACCGGTGGTTTGCTGCTGTTGCAGGAAGTCCCGGATCGCGAGAAAAAGCTTCTGTACTTTGCGGCTGTGGATGGCGCGCGATTCCGCCGACCGGTTGTGCCGGGGGATCAGTTGCGGGTTGAGATGAAGGTGCTTAACTGGCGCGGCGACTTCTGCAAGCTTTCGGGGCGAGCGACGGTGAATGGCCAACTTGCTGCCGAGGCGACGTTGATGTGCAAGATGATAGACCGCGTGCCGGCCGCGCAGGCGGATAAATCCGCGAAATGACGAAGACCGAGATTCATCCGCAAGCGACGGTCGCGGCAAGCGCGATGCTGGGAAATGGTGTGAAGGTCGGCGCATTTGCTGTCGTGGGCGAAGACGTGGAGTTGGGTGAAGGCTGTGCCCTGCACCCGCACGCAGTGGTGCAGGGGCCCTCGCGATTTGGCAAGAACAACGTGTTTTACGCCTTCTGCGTGATTGGCGGAGATCCCCAGGACTACACCTTTCGTGGCGAACGCGTTGAACTGGTTGCGGGCGATGGAAATATTTTTCGCGAATACGTGACCGTAAGCCGGGGCACGCAAAAGGGCGGGGGCAAAACTTCGCTGGGCGACAACAATTTTTTCCTCGCTTACTCGCACGTGGGCCATGATTGTCAAATTGGCAGTCACACGCTTCTTGTAAATGGAGCAACGTTGGCAGGTCACGTGACGGTGGAAGACTTTGCCACGATTGGTGCGTTTTGCCCGGTGCACCAATTCTGCCGCATTGGGCGGTACGCATATATCGGAGCGTCTACGGTGATTACACAAGACGTACCGCCATTTTCAAAGGTGGTTACAGAACGCGAAACGAAGAGTTTTGGCATCAATACGATTGGGTTGGCACGCAAGGGCTTTTCGCCGGAGCGCTTGCAGGTTTTGAAGCGCGCTTACAAGCTTCTCCTGCGCTCAAAACTGAATACATCCCAGGCATTGGAAGAAATGAAAAAGACGCTGAGTGATTCGGCGGACGTCAAGGAGTTGGTCAAGTTCATTGCGAGCGCCGAACGCGGGATCGTGAAGTAAGCAGGGCTGCGATTTCATGCCGGAAACCAACACCAACACGGCAAGGTGGGGGCTAATCGCAGGAAACGGGCGTTTTCCGTTCCTGGTGCTCGAAGGCGCGCGAAGCCAGGGAATTGAAATGGCGGTTATCGCGCTGAAGGAAGAAGCCTCGCCGGAATTGGAGCAAGCCGCAAAACGTGTGCATTGGGTGAGCCTCGGGGAGCTAAGCAAGACTATCGACTTGATGCACCAGGAAGGCGTGACGCAAGCTGTGATGGCAGGGCAGGTGAAACACAACAAGATTTTCAGCGTGATCCGCCCGGACTGGAAATTGGCGAAGCTGCTGTTTTCGCTGCCGCGAAAAAATACGGACGCGTTGATCGGAGCTGTGGCGCGCGTACTCGAGGACGAGGGCATCCGGTTAGTGGATTCAACGCTCTTCTTGAAACCCTTGCTTCCGGAAGTGGGCGTTCTGACGTGCCGCGCGCCGAATGCGCACGAAGCGGAAGACATCGCGTACGGACGCGGTCTTGCTCAGCAAATCGCCGGAATGGATATCGGGCAAACCGTGGTGATCTCCGACCGTGCCTGTGTTGCCGTGGAGGCTATGGAGGGCACCGACGAGGTGATTGCGCGGGCGGCGCGCATCGTCACGGGCAAGCCTCTGGTGGTCGTGAAGGTCAGCAAGCCTGCTCAGGACATGCGCTTCGATGTACCTGTGGTTGGTTTGCGCACCGTCGAACAGATGAGGAGCGCGGGGGTCACCGCCCTGGCGGTGGATGCGGGGCGAACGCTCCTTTTCGACAAGGCCAAACTCATTGAGGCCGCAGATGCGGGGGGAATCGCGATTCAAGCGTTTCCGCCTGGCCCAGCGGCGGAACCAAAAGGCGAAACCAGGGGAACCAGCAAAAAATGAGCGCGGCGGCAGAACCGAAAAAGATCCGTGTGGCCGTCGTAGGCACGGGCGAATTCGGGCGCAATCATGCGCGCGTGTACCGCGAACTCAGCGGCGTAGAAGTGGTTGGCGTTTACGACCAGGATCCCCAGCGCGCCGCCGCTGTTGCGAAGGAATTCCAAGCGCCGGTGGCACAAAGTCTTGAGGAATTGCGAGGCCGCGCAGACGCGGTCAGCATTGCCGTCCCCACGATTGCGCACGCCGCAGTAGGCTGCCAGCTGCTGGAGATGGGGCTTGATGTGCTTGTCGAAAAGCCGATGACCGTGGACTTAAAAGAGGCCGATGCGCTTCTCGCGGCAGCAAGGAAAAACGGGTGCATCTTGCAGGTGGGTCACGTGGAGCGCTTCAATCCCGCAGTACGCGCCGTCGAACCCATTTTGAACCGCCCGTTATTTTTTGAAGTTCACCGATTGGGTGTTTTCACGCCGCGCAGCCTGGATGTGGACGTAATCTACGACTTGATGATTCATGACCTCGACATTCTGCTGGCGCTGGTCAAGGAAACCGTGACCGAAGTAAAGGCGGTGGGAATCCCCGTGCTAACCGACAAAGTGGACATCGCTCACGCACGGTTGGAGTTCGCGGGAGGAGCTGTGGCAAACGTCACAGCGAGCCGCGTCTCTACCGAACGCGTGCGCAAGATGCGCTTCTTCCAGCAGCACGAGTACATTTCGCTGGACTACGCGCGGCGCGACGCTCTGCGCATTGGGGTGAAAAGACCCGGTCCACAGCCGGAATTTGACTTCCAAAAGTTGCATGCCCCAACCGCAGAGCCTTTGCATGCGGAACTGGAAGCCTTTGTTGAGGCCGTGCGCACGCGAAAAGAGCCTCCCACGAGTGGATCTGCGGGGCGCGCAGCCTTGGCGCTGGCCGGTCGCGTGATGGCAAGCATCCAGGAACACGCTGCGCGCGTCCAATCAGAGGCATTGGCCGCGCGAGAAAATACGACCATATGATTTCCCGTTTTCTAGTCCCGGTGGGCGCCCGCCCACCCGCTCGCGATGCGGCGACCGAACGGCGCCGCCCGACGACCATGGACGAGCGCATGCTCGTGCCGGCTATGCTGCCCATCGTGCCTTTGAACGGCCAATCCACAATCCCTTCGGATCTCCCGCTCGAATCCATTGCCGCGCGCGTAGTCGTGCCGCGCAATATAAGACGCGAGGCCTATGGCGTTCGGGAAGACTTCTCGATGCCGTTGCAACCGACCGACCTCGACGAGCGCATCACCGTGCCGGCTGGCGCCGCTCCCCCGGCCGTGATTGAGCCGCTGACTCTTCCGCCGCCCGTGGATCTGGTTGGACCCGACATCTTCATGACCGGGGAAGTGCAACTCGCCATTCCCGCGCAAAAAGAGGAGGGCGCCAAGTGGCAAATTGCAACTCGCGCATCCTCGGTCGTCTTTCACGTGGTGCTAATCGGGCTGATTCTGCTGCAATCAAAATTGTTTCCCCCGCACGAGCCCACGCAGGCGGAAATCGAACTCGCCCGCAATCAATTGAGGGTGCTTCTTCCTCCTGGCGCGTTCGAAGCATCGAAGCCTTCTCTGCACCCGACCCCACCTTCACCTAAAGTGCATCTGGACCCGCGCGTTTTGCGGGAAGTCGCCCCTGAGCCGCAACCTGCCCCAGCGCCGCAGCCAGAGAAGCCGATGAAAGAGTTGCCTAGTGCGCCCGTTCCAAAAACTACAGCTCCCGAGCCGCAACCACAGCCGGTTGCTCCTCAGCCAAAAACAGATGCGCCCAAACCGGCCCTCAAGCTGGAGGCGCCGGATGCGCCTCGGCCGCAGCAAGGCCTGATTCTTCCCAAGAATTCGGTTAATCGCTCACTTCAGGACACCATTCGCGACGCCGCCAAGAGCCCCCCTGCGTCCGGTGGTCGCTCCGGCCTCTACAGCGGCCCAATGCCCAAAGCTGGCGGTGGACTCAACGGCGGTTCTAACGGACAGCAGGGCGCGGGCGGTACCTTTGGAAACGGTTATGAAATATTGACGCCTACCGAAGGCGTTGACTTCAGCGATTACATGAATCGCGTGGTCGCAGCGGTGCGGCGCAATTGGTATGCGGTCATGCCGGAATCGGCCATGATGGGTGATCGCGGCCGTGTGGGCTTGGAATTCAGCATTATGAAAAACGGTTCAGTTCCAGATGGTGAGCCGGTGCGAATTATGGGGTCCGGTAAGGAACCGTTGGACCGCGCGGCGGTGTCGGCCATTCGTTCGTCGAATCCGTTCGAGCCTTTACCCTCAGCCTTCAGTGGGCCATATATAAGGCTCCGATTCATTTTTCTCTACAATTTGCCCATCGAAGCCGCTTATCAATGAAGCTCCAGCGTCAGCAGATTATTGGCCGTGTCCTTCTTGTGCTCTTTGTGCTTATTTTTATCTTCGTTCGGGCGCGTCATCTGCTGTTTCGATGAATCAGAAAAACCCGCTGCCATTTCTCGTTGCCATAGTAGGACCAACGGCATCGGGCAAATCCGCGCTGGGAGTGTGGCTTGCCGAACGGTTTGGCGGTGAGGTGGTGGCCTGTGATTCCACGCAGTTGTATCGCGGGTTCGACGTCGGAACCGCCAAGCCTGGCCTTGAAGAACGCCGCGGAATATCGCATCACCTAACCGATGTGCTGGACCCCGGTGAGACCACCACGGCGGGCCGCTACCGTGAACTGGCGCTGGAAGTGCTTCAAGACTTGCGGCAGCGACAACGGTTCCCGATTCTCACCGTGGGTACAGGCTTGTATTTACGTGCACTGCTCGAGGGCCTTGCGGATATACCTCAGCGCTCCGAGGAACTACGCGAACGATTGCGCGCTGGGGCCGCGGAACATCCGCCTGGCTACCTACACCAGATCCTGAAGCGGCTCGACTCTCGGGCTGCCACAAGAATTGCCCCAGCGGATGAACAGAAATTGATTCGAGCGATCGAAGTGTGTCTGATTACGCGCAAACCCATTTCAGAAGTGCACCGCGCGGGGCGCAAACCGCTCGAAGGCTGGCGCATCGTGAAAACGGGTTTGGTGCCGGCGCGCCAAAAGCTTTATGAACGAATCCATGCGCGGACCGCTTCCATGATCGAGCACGGATGGCTGCAAGAGGTTCGAGAGCTGCTCAAAAGCGGCCTAAACGAAAACGCAAAGCCATTTGATTTTATCGGCTACCACGAATTGCGTGCGGTCCTTCGGAACGAATTATCACTGCAACAAGCGCGCGAGACCATTCAGCAAGCCACGCGGCGATATGCCAGACGCCAACTGACCTGGTTTCGCAAAGAAGCTGGCGTTCACTGGTTTTCGGGGTTTGGCGACGAGCCGGAATTGCAGGCGAGTGTCTTCGAGTTCTTGCAATCTCAGGGGGTAGAAGCCGGTCGCGGCGCTCGCGAGAGAGGTGTATAATTCCTTTTCGGATGTATTCCTCCAAGAAAGCGCAAGACCTTATTGTGACTCCCGGCCTGCTTCCGTGACGAAAACACAGCATCAAGTCTCGACAGCGGAGCGTGCCTTGCTGGTTGGCGTGGGATGGAAGCGTGCGCCCCGTTTCCCGGGAACGCCCGCCGGTGAACAAGGCCGCGAATCGCTTTCCGAATTGGTCGAGCTGGCCCGCAGCGCCGGCGCTGAGGTTGCCGGAACGGTCTTTCAATTGCGCGAAGCGGCCGATCCTGCCACGCTCGTCGGGCGCGGCAAGCTGGATGAAATCCGGGCCGAAGCGACGGCTCGCAAAGCACCACTCATCATTTTCGACAGCAATCTTTCTCCCGTTCAGCAGCGAAACATCGAAGCAGCCACGGATCGCCGCGTGATTGACCGCACGCAGCTTATTCTCGATATTTTTGCGCGCCACGCCCGAAGCCGAGAAGGCCAGTTGCAAGTGGAACTGGCGCAACTAAATTACTTGCTGCCGCGCCTGACCGGGAAGGGAACGGCCATGTCCCGTTTGGGCGGCAAGAGCGGTGGTGGTGGCGCAGGGGGGGCGGGAGGAGGGGCGGGACGCATCGGCGTTCGCGGCCCTGGCGAAAAAAAGCTAGAAACCGATCGCCGCCGGATCCGCGAGCGCGTGCGCAAGATTCAAGCCAGCATTGATGAGGTACGCAAGCAACGCGCGCTGCGCCGCGAAGCGCGCAACGCTGTCCCGCTGGGAACGATCGCGCTTGTGGGCTACACCAACGCCGGGAAATCCACGCTGTTCAATGCCCTCAGCCGCGCCGAAGTCTTGGTTTCGTCGAAAATGTTTGCGACGCTTGATCCAACCGTCCGCGCGATTCGCCTGCTTTCGAATCGCCGCGTGCTCCTTTCGGATACAGTCGGTTTCATCCGCGACCTGCCGAAAGGATTGTTAACGGCGTTCCGCGCCACGCTGGAAGAAGTTCATGAGGCGGCGCTGATCCTTCATGTCAGCGACGTGTCAAACCCCCATCATGAAGAACTTGATGAAGACGTCGAGAAGATTTTGCGCGAACTCGATGTCGCCGACCGTCCGCGTCTTCACGTGCTGAACAAAGTGGACCGACTCCGTCTTCAGGAGCGCGAGGCTCTTGAGTCGAGTGTGGCAAGAGCGGGGAAAGGAGCTCCCGTGCCTGTTTCCGCGATGACTGGTGAAGGGATCGGTGAATTGTTGAGGCGCATCGACGTCGCAATGCCGGTTGACCCCCTTCTCACGCTTTCCATCCGCTTGCCTCTGGCGGAAGGCCGCACGCTGGCCATGATTCATGCCTTGGGGCGTGTCCTTCACTCGGAAATGGATGACTCCCATATGCGGCTGGATGCGGAGATTCCCTCTTCAGTCGCAAAGCGGCTCCGGCTGAACGAGTATCGTGTGAGTGGAACTTTTCAGGCTTCGCCGTCGTAGTGATACGCGAAAAGTGAGAGCTCGCGGCTCGAATGGTATTGACCGTCTAGCGCTCACCAGCGAGGTGGCCATGGCTGCGTTTTTCCTGTGGTGCATTCTGTTCGTTTTGTGCTGGCCGGTCGCGCTGTTTGCATTAGTCATTTATCCTTTCGTTTGGCTGGTCACGCTGCCACTGCGGATTTTCGGCATTGCTGTTCACGGAGTTTTGAGTTTGATCAGCGCGCTTTTCTTCCTCCCAGTGAGACTGCTTCGCGGGCCTCGCGCAATTTGACGCCACGCGGTCTTCCCATGGATTACAGTAGAGTAAACAGCGAGATAAGCCCGTTAGTCCTTTATTTTGCGGCACTTGGAAGGGGCTAGAGGGGTCGTTGCCAGAGCGGGCGCACCTGTGGAAAACGCTGTGGAAACTGCGGCGCCGATTTTCCTCCGTTCCCAGACCTTTCCTGGGCCAGGGTTGCCTCGCCGTGATTTCACAAGCCGTAAGCCATTGAAGATACATCACTTATCATTGTTCACCGCGGGTTAACACTACCAACCCTAACCTTTTTGGTACTACCTCCGACCGGACACATTTGCACAGTCTTGCAGCATTTCCCTTAACCCATTCGAGTACCCTCTTCCTCGTGTGTTCGAAGCGAGCCGTTAACCACCCGGTATCTAAGGCGCACGAAAAAGTGCCCAAACGGGTTGTTCTCTGATTTCGGCGGGCCCCCACGTGCGTTTTGACGTGTTGACGCTCGTTTTGCTGGAGTCTATAGTGAAACTCTGGTGGCCGAAGCCACAGGGTGGCCCCTCACCGTCATTCGCCTATGAATCTTCCGAACTCACTCACGCTGCTGCGGATATTTTTCGTTCCCGTGCTCATTGTGATTCTCCTGACGCGGAGCCCGACTGTAGGGATGTTCGGATTTACCATACACTTCGAGGTTTGGGGCGTTTTGATTTTGCTTTTGGCGGCCGCAACCGACTGGGCGGACGGGTATTTGGCGCGCCGGCGCAAGCAGGTGACAACCCTTGGCATACTGCTCGACCCCATCGCAGATAAGCTGCTCATCTCCGCGGCGTTTATCGCTCTGGTGGACATGCACCTGGTCAAGGCGTGGATGGTGGTAATTATTATCGGACGCGAGTTTACCGTTTTGGGCCTGCGGAATATTGCTTCCGCGGAAGGATTCACCATCGAAGCCTCCACCCTTGGAAAGACTAAAATGGTCCTGCAAGTCTGTGCCGTGGCCATCGTGATCGTGGCTGCAAGACATCCGTCCATGGACCTCTTGGGCCTCGCCCTGATGTGGCTCGTTGTCATCAGCGCGTTGGTATCTGCCGCGCAGTATTTCCTCCGCTTTTGGAGCCACGTAGACGACAGCATCAAGCAGCGGCGCAGGTTGCGCATGCTCGAATCCAGCAAGAAGCCTCAGGATGCCGTGCCTCTCTGAAGCGGACCGGCGCGCCCTGCTGGAGCTAACGCGCAAAGCTATTTGTGAAGTGGTCCTACACCGCAAGCTTCCAGACGCCATCCCTTGCGAAGGAGTTTTTGCCGAGCGCCGCGGAGTTTTCGTAACCCTTCATGTGCGAGGGCGCCTGCAAGGGTGTATTGGAGTCACCGAACCTCACGAATCCTTAGGCGAGGCTGTTGTCCGGTGTGCTGTGAGCGCTGCTCTGGAGGATCCTCGCTTTGCTCCCATAAAAGAACTCCAACTACGTGAGATGAGCATTGAGATTTCCTTGCTCTCCCCGTTGGAGCCAATTCCTCCCGATGCGATCGAGATTGGGCGCCATGGCCTCCTGGTCGTGAATCATTCGAAGCGCGGACTCCTTCTGCCAAAGGTCGCCACGGAACATGGACTTACGCGTGAACAGTTTCTCGAAGAAACCTGCCGAAAGGCTGGATTGGCGCGCGGGGCCTGGAAAGATCCAGAAACGCGCCTCTACGGATTTACTTGCGAAGCGTTCTCGGACACTCCCACTTCCGGAAAAATCTAACGGTCCTGCTGGGACGGACGATAGGTTTGCCGGCCAGCACAAAGAAAAAAGGCCCGCGCAGGATGCCGCGACGGGCCTTTGAATCCCTTCACGAGACGTCGGCCGCTATTCGATTTCGATATAGTCGCCTGCGTAGATTTCCGAAGAACTGAACGTAATCATGACGGTGGACGAATTGCGGCTCACCATGCACACGATTCCCTCGCCAAGAATCTCGCGGGGCAGGTCGTTCCAGCTGTAACGCTGGGGCGCACTGCCAAATCCGTACATCGTGAATTGGTAATCCTTTGTTTGCGGCACGGTCTCCGCCGTCGAGCCTTGATAGCGGAATACGCGGAAGTAATCGCCCAGCTTGACCCCCTGGTTGGTCCCCAGATTCACATAGATCGCGCTGTTTTTTCCGTAGGCGTCCATGTGATCTTTTCCGGATACCACCATGGCCACGGGCTTGCCGCTTACCGGCGCAAAATGGTCGAAGGCGGCAGCTTCCTTGTACGGAGGCGCCGGGCGCTCCTGGTAGGGCAGAACAATATCTCCGCGTTGCATGTAGTCGCAGGAGAAGATGATCTGAGCGATGGAAACCTTTGGCTGGACGTTGACGACGCGAACTTGTCCGCCATCAATGTACTGTGTGCCCATGGCCTTCATCAGTTTTTCCTGCCACTTGAACCACGGCGCGTCACCGGCGTAATCGTCGGGCCGCACCACAGAGAACCGGTCCCCTACGCGCACACCCTTGTCTTGCCCGCGATTGATGTACACATAATCTCCGCTCGTGAACGTGAGCTTGTAGTTGGATTGCTCGCCGGAGATGAGCCGGTAGTCTTCGGACACCCTTTGGTCCCTCACAAAACCGGAGCAATTGATGGTGTTGTAATCGGGCGCCGTTGGCACGTGCAGAGTAGTCCGGGGCTCTTGTGCAGAACTCACCGCCACACCCATCATCACAACGAGAGACAAAGCAGCTATATTCGCGCGCATTCCACAACTCCTTCGAAGACACGCCTGAACCGGCCGTGCGGGGACGTTTCTTAGTGAAATTATCAAGGCGTGTCCCTCGCGTCAATCACAAGCCTGGAGTTGCTTTACACTTTTGATACTGTCGCAGCGCGACGGATGCGGCATACTTAGAGGCCGTCTTTTCAGTAGCTTGGAGGCCTGAGGCGGAGGATGACACTCTTTGGCAAAGGCGAGGGGCGGGTTTGTGCCGTCGCAGCGGCCGGGACAGCGGCGGAAATGTCCCGGCAAGTGCGCAGGGCCTCGCGAAGTGCCCGGACCGTAGAACTCCGCCTCGATTGGTTGCATAGCGATGATCAGCGCGCGCAGCTCATCCACTGGCTGAAAGGCCACCGCCCGGCAAGTGTCACGTTTCTTGCCACTTGCCGCCGCAAAGAGGGTGGTGGAAAGTTCGCTGGCGACATCGCCTGCCAGCTTTACTGGCTCAGCCAGGCCCGCGAAGCAGGCTGCCAGTGGTGCGATGTCGAAATGGAAACTTTCCGCGAGCTTCCGGAAGGTTTTTTGCGGGCCTATCCTGTGCCGCCTCGCATTATGCTCTCGATCCACGATTTCGACCGCACGCCCAACCTTCCCCGCAATGTCGTCGTCGCGCGGCACGGTCTGGTGGATGCTGTGAAAATCGCGGCGCAGGCGAAAACCATCGCTGACAGCGTTCGCCTCCTAAAAGTTGCCCGGCGCTCTCGAAACTTTGTGGCTGTGCCCATGGGAGATGTGGGGATGCCCGCACGCCTGCTCGCGCTGCGCGAAGGCAGCGAACTGGCCTATGCGCCGGTCGCCGAAGCCACGGCCCCCGGCCAGGTTTCGCTCGAGGAAACGCTTGGTCTCTATCGGCCCCACTTGCTTGACCGAAAAACCCAGGTTTATGGTGTGATTGGAGACCCGATTGGCCATTCTCTTTCGCCGCTGCTGCACAACACCGGGTTCGCGGCGCGTCACATAAATGCCGTCTACCTTCCGTTCCTCGTTCACCAGCTCGGCGATTTCTTGAAAGCCATCCCTGACTTTGGCGTGCGCGGGTTCAGCGTCACGATTCCGCACAAGCAGGCCATTCTGAAACACTTGAAGGAATGCGAACCGCTGGCGGAGGAGATTGGCGCCGTAAACACAGTCGTCGTGCGGCGCGATGGCTCGCTCTATGGCAGCAACACCGATTACGTCGGCGTGCTGCGCGCGCTTCAAAAGAAGCTCAGTATCCGAGGGAGTCGCGTGTTGATTTTCGGAGCCGGTGGCTCCGCGCGGGCCGCCGCCTCTGGTCTGGCGCGTGCAGGGGCCCAAGTCTGCATTTGCGCCCGTCGCGAGAGCGCTGCAAAACAACTAGCCCACGCCGTTGGCGGCGAAGTCATTCCTCGACGCGCACTGCGCGCGGAATCCTTTGACGCTATCTTGAATGCCACGCCTGTTGGCATGCACCCCCACGAAGGCATTTCCCCTTTATCAGCTCGTGAGTTACAATGTCGCATCGTCATGGATCTCATCTACCGCCCCGAGAGGACCAAGCTCTTGGAGGCGGCGGCGCAGAAGGGGATTGCCACGGTGTCCGGGGTAAACATGTTTCTGGCGCAAGGTTTCGCGCAATGGGAAATCTGGACCGGAAAGCGCGCTCCCGAAGCCGCCATGCGCCGTGCTGTCGTTTCCGCCCTGCGATGGCGTTCTTAATCTTTCTTCTTTCTGCGCTTTAAAAAGCGGGTAAACCTTTTCTTTCAACAAACGCCTTCTACTTTGGAGTTTCTATTTTGGACTATAAGCTCTTTCATCTATGATTCAGCCTGACTTCCGCGAATTCCAGCGCCTTGCGAAACAGGGAAATCTCATTCCTGTCTACGATGTATTTTCCGCGGATCTGCTGACACCTGTGAGCGCCTACCTGCGCATTGCACAAAGTGCGCGTTATTCGTTTCTCCTGGAAAGCGTCGAAGGCGGAGAAAAGATCGCGCGCTACACGTTTGCGGGTGCGCATCCCGAAGAGGTCTTCCGCTATGGGAATGGCGCTTGCGTTCTCGAAAACCGCGAACGCCTCGTCTGGGAGGAGCGCGATCCCATTTCCTTCTTGCGCGAGCGCGTCGAGCGTTTCCGGCCGGTCAGGCTTCCCGGCTTACCGCCCCTGATCGCTGGGGCCATCGGTTACTTCAGTTACGACATGGTTCGATTGATCGAGCGCCTTCCCAAGCGTCTGCGCGACGAGATCGGTCTCTACGATGCGGTGCTCATGTTCTATCACGGCCTGATTGCCTTCGATCACGTTCAACACCGCTTGTGGATCGTTCGCAACGTTTTCACCGAGGGCCACGGCGGTCTGCGTGCGAAATACGACGCCGCTGTGCGCGAAATCAAGGGAACGCGGCAGCTTCTAGAAGAACCGGTTGCGGCGGAGCGTCCGAGCAAATCCGCGAACGCTTCCAGGCGCGCCCCGCTGAAAGTAAGTTCGAATTTCCGTAAACCCGAATATCTCAAAGTCGTGCGAAAGGCCAAGCAGTACATCCGCGCAGGCGACATTTTCCAGGTTGTTCTCAGCCAGCGTTTTTCCGCGAAGGCCCAGCCCAATCCTTTTGAAGTTTATCGCCAGTTGCGGGCACTCAATCCCTCGCCCTATCTGTTCTACCTCCAGCTCAACGACGTGGCCGTCGTGGGTAGTTCGCCGGAAATGCTCGTCAAAGTCCATGGACGCGACGTTTTCTATCGCCCCATCGCCGGCACCCGCCGCCGCGGCAAGGACGAAGCCGAAGATCAGCGCTTTGAGCGCGAAATGCTCGCCAGCGAAAAAGAGCGCGCCGAACACATCATGCTCGTCGACCTCAACCGGAACGATCTTGGCCGCGTCTGCCAATACGGCACGGTCGAGGTGGAAAAACTCCTCACCGTCGAACGCTACTCGCATGTCATGCACATCGTGTCGAGCCTGCGCGGCCGCTTGCGCGAGGACGTCGATTGCTTCGATGC
>DATFRZ010000116.1:0-31755 GCA_035262885.1 Candidatus Acidiferrum sp. | reverse complement strand
CGCACGATCCGCGTGTGCTGTCGTTCGGCGACCGCATCATCCATCTTGAAGATGGGCGCATCCTCAAAGAAGAAAGAAATGTCCTGACCAGGCGGGAGGAGACGTCGTTATTTGCAGAGGCGCCGGTGGCCGGGGCAGGGTTTTAGCACCGGTTTGCGATTTAAGGGAAGGGGGCGTCGTGAAGAAATCCCAATATGCGCTACTGGCGGTTGGAGCTGTGGTCGCACTTTCAACGGCAGGGCTGTTGCGAAGCCGAGGCAAAGAAGCCTCGACAACTGAGGCTAACGCGAGCCTTGCCAACAACTTGCTGATTGCCGCGCCAGGAAGAGTCGAGGCGGTTTCCGAAGAGGTGCGCGTGAGTTCGGAACTGAGCGGGCGGCTCAAAACGGTGAATGTCGAGGAAGGCGACCGCGTGCGGCAAGGGCAGGTGCTGGCGGAAATCCAGAACGACGATTACCGCGCCCGAGTGCAAGAGGCGGAAGCAGGATTGGCACAGCGCGAAGCTGAATTGCGGCGAACGGTGAATGGCGCGCGAGCGCAGGAGCGCCGCGAGGCAGAAGCGTCAATGAAAGCCGCGGAAGCTGTGTTGCACAATGCAAGGAGCGAAGCGGAGAGGCGGCGGGGGCTGGCGGATCGCAACGTGATTTCGCGCGACGAGGCGGAGCGTTACGAGCGAGCCTATCAGGTGGCGCGGGCGCAGTATGAGGAAGCGGCGCAGCATTTTTCGCTGATTGACGCGAATGCACGCGAGGAGGACCGCGCTCACGCGGAAGCGGCGGTGGCCACGGCGAAGGCGCAACTCGCGGAGGCGCGAGCGTATCTGGAGAAGAGTTACATTCGGGCGCCGATCAACGGGGTGATACTGCGGCAGCTGCGGCACACGGGAGAAAGCGTCTCGACGCAATTCGATTCGCCGGTGGTTACGATGGCGGATGATTCAGTGCTGCGCGTGCGATTGGACGTGGACGAAACCGACGTGTCGAAACTGATCGTGGGCCAGCGGGCCTATGTGACCGCGGAAGCCTACGGTGAGCACAAATTCTGGGGGAGGGTGATTCGGGTGGGCCTGATTCTCGGCAAAAAGAATATAAGGACGGATGAACCGTCTGAACATGTAGACACCAAGATCCTGGAGACGCTGGTGGAATTGGATGCGGGGCAACGGCTCCCGCTGGGGCTGAGAGTCGACTCCTTTGTGCAAGCCGGGACGGTCGGAACACCGACTCGCGACCGAAAATAGCGGCTCCGCCCAGGTGCGCGTTGCCTAAATAATGTCACTGACCAACAGTCAATATTAAGCCATTAGCCCATATATGGGCAACACGACACCGGGGTCATTTGCCCGGAGGGTGATGCTAAGTTATTGTATTTCAGCGAGTTGATAAATGTGCAAAGTTGATGCCGAATGGAGAAGCTCATGCACTTGCTAGCCGCACACGAAAGAGAAGAGATGCTAAGAATCACGACACAAAAGAAACGCGGAAAGACCGTCCTCAGCATAGAGGGCAGGCTCGCGGGGCCGCTGGTTGGCACCTTGGAACAGTGCTGGCGGGAGCTCCATGCCACGTCACCCACCGAGAGGCTGCATTTGGATCTTTGTGGAGTCACCTTTATGGACGCTGCGGGGCGAGTGCTCTTGAAGGAAATCTACCGGGAGGGTGGGGAGTTGGTGGCGGAAGGCTGCTTGAATCAGGCAATCGTAGAGGAGATTGTCAAAAGCGAGAAGAACACCAAAAGCCAGGGCCGGAAGGGGCGGTCGAAGGGATCGCACATCGTTTTTTACGTTCTGATGCTCAGCCTTTTGGTTGGGGCGTCAAATGCCCACGCGCAGTCCCGTGCGAAAGCACCGACGCTGCCGGGTGCTGCGCCGACGGAAGTGTCACGGCTCACGCTGGATCAAGCTGTGGCGCTGGCGCTCAAGCAGAACCCGACGGCCCAGATTGCGATTTTGACGGCGGCGCAGAGCGAGCAGGACAAGAACATCGCGCGGGCAGAGCTGCTGCCGCAGGCAAGCGCGCGTATTTCCGATGAGGCGCAGAAAATAAACCTCCGGGCGCAGTTTGGCGGGGTGCCAGCGTTTCCCGGACTTCCGAAAACACTGGGACCTTTTCAACTGTTTTCGGCAGGTCCAAGCGTAAGCGCACCGGTCTTCGATTTGACTTTGTGGCAGAGATATCAAGCGGCGCGAAACACGGCAAACGCTAGCAAGGCCAACAGCCTATCAACACGCGAGCAAGTCATTCTTCTGACGGTTTCGCAGTACATCGGGACACTTCGCGCCGTTGCGAACGTGCAAGCATCGCGGTCACGCGTGGATCTGGCACAAGCGCTTTACGACCAGGCGGCGGACCTGCAGAAAGAAGGCGTGGGTACGGGCATCGACACGCTGCGCGCCAACGTGGAGCTGCAAAACGAGAAGCAAAGACTGCTCGAAGCGGAGAACGATCGCGAGACTCTGCTTTACGGATTGAGTCGGCTGCTCAATCTGGACCCGCGGCAGAAAATCGAGCTGGCGGACGCGCTGAGTTTTTCGGACACGCCGCAACCGGAGGTCGAGGCGAGCATCGAGGCCGCTCTCGCGGACAGGCAAGAATGGAAGGCCCTGAACTCGCAGATCAAGGCGGCGGAGGGCCAGAAGAAAGCGGCGTGGTCTGAGCGGCTGCCGTCGGTGCGGTTTGACGGGACGTTCGAGTACGTGGGGAACTCGGGAAATACGACGCTGCCGACCTACACCTATCAAGCAAGCGTGAATCTGCCGCTCTTCACCGGTGGAAGAATTCACGCCGAAGTAGCCCGGGCCGACCTGGAAATTCGAAAGCTTGAAGAGCAGCGTGCGGATTTGCGCAACCAGATCGCGCTGGATGTGAAGACTGCGCTGTTGAACCTGGAATCGGCGCGCAACGAAGTCCAAGTGGCGAATCTTGGCATTCAGCTCTCGAAAGAGGAAGTGGATCAGGCGCGCGACCGGTTCAAGGCCGGGGTTGCGAACAACATTGAGGTGATTCAGGCGCAGGATTCGCTGTCGCGTGCGAACGACAACCAGATTGCGGCACTCTACCGGTTCAATCAAGCGCGAGCGGATTTTGCACGGTCCATCGGGCAGATGGAAAGAGTTTACGCCAAGTGAAGGTGGGGGACCATGAGCGTTGAGATAGAAGTTGGGCTGGAAAACGCAGCGCGGGTGCCGAAAGTCACCGAAGAGCTGCCTTTAGAGGAAGCGCCAAAGGGCCTGGCCAATCCGAGGATGAAACGGCTGCTTTTGGGCGGAGGAGCAGCGCTTCTGGTTGGCCTAATCAGCTTGTTTCTCTACTACCACAACCGTGAATCAACCGATGATGCGCAGGTGGACGGACACATCACCGCCGTGGCTTCCAAGGTTTATGGGCGCGTAGGGCAGGTGCTCATCGACGACAACCAGCAGGTGAGGGCTGGGCAAGTGATGGTCAAGATCGATCCGCGCGACTACCAAGCAGCGCTCGACCAGGCCAAGGCGGCGTTGCTGCTTGCTGAGAGCGAAGCGAAGTCGGCGGGCGTGGACGTGCCGAGAACTCGGGAAAACGTATTAAGCGGAACGAGCAGCGCGGATGCGCAACTCCTGGGAGCGAAGGCCGACTTGGCCCGCGCACAAACGACCTACGAACAGGCGCAGACCGCCGACCTGGCGTGGGCCCAGGCGAACGTAGAGAAGAGCCTTGCGAATGCGGAATTAGCGAAGGCGGACCTGGCGCGTTATCAGCCGTTGATGGAGAAGGGCGAAATTTCGAAGCAGCAATACGATGCGGCAAAGGCCAACGCTGACGCTACGGCGAGCGCATTGAAAGCGGACCAGGAAAAGCTGACGCAGGCGCACCGCAGTGTGGAGGTAGCCAAAGCGCAACTGGAAGCAGCCAAGGCGCGCGTGGCGCAAGCGAATGCGGCAGTTGCCTCAGCGCGCGCGGACGTCAAGCAAGTAAGCATGAAAGCCGCGGATGCACAAGCAAAAATCGCGAAAGTGGAGCAGGCGCGCGCTGCGCTGGAAGGCGCGCAACTGAATTTGAGCTACACGGAAATCACCGCGCCTGTGGACGGCGTGGCCACCCACAAGCAGGTGGAACCCGGGCAGATCGTGCAAGCGGGCCAGGGCCTCCTGGTGGTAGTGCCACTGCAAAACGTTTGGGTGACGGCCAACTTCCGGGAAACGCAATTGAAAAACATGAAGCCCGGGCAAAAAGCGGAAGTGAAGGTCGATACGTACGGAACGACGTTCAGCGGGCACGTGGACTCGATCGCGGGCGCAACCGGATCCGTGCTGAGCCTGCTGCCGCCGGAGAATGCAACCGGGAATTTCGTGAAAGTGGTGCAGCGCATTCCCGTAAAGATTGTGTTGGATCCGATTCCCGCGGAGAAGGCCGTGCTGCGACCCGGAATGAACGTGGACGCGACGGTGGTGACGCACTCGGCGGCGGAATAAACCGTGGGCGACTCGGTCGCACGCAAAAACACTAATTGAGCGCGGCAAAGCGGGATGTTGGGTCAGGAACGCGAGCGATGAAAAACAGAATTCTAGCCAAGCTGAGGAATCCGGACGGGACGATCAACCCTTGGGTGATCGCCGTGACCGTGACCCTCGCGACGTTCATGGAGGTGCTAGACACCTCCATTGCGAACGTGGCCCTGCCGCACATTGCCGGAAATCTTTCGGCGGGAGCGGACGAATCCACTTGGGTGCTGACATCCTACCTGGTTTCGAATGCGATTGTGCTACCGCTTTCGGGCTGGTTTTCAGGTTTGCTGGGCCGCAAGCGTTTCTACATGCTGTGCGTGGCGTTATTTACGCTGAGTTCGTTCCTGTGCGGGCTGGCGCCGAGCCTGGGCGTGCTGGTGCTGTTCCGCATCCTGCAAGGAGTAGGCGGCGGCGGATTGCAGCCCAGCGAACAGGCAATCTTGAACGACACGTTCCCCCTGGAGAAGCGCGGCATGGCCTTTGCCGTGTACGGGGTAGCGGTGGTTGTCGCTCCGACCATCGGCCCGTGGCTGGGCGGCTGGATCACCGACAATTTTTCGTGGCGGTGGGTCTTTTACATCAACGTACCGGTGGGGATTCTTTCGCTGCTGCTGACCAGCTTTTTGGTGAGCGATCCGCCGTACATGAAGAAAGCGAATTTGAAAGCGGGATTCCGTATCGATTACATCGGCATAGGGTTGATCAGTTTGGGGCTGGGCAGCATGCAAATCATCCTGGACAAGGGACAGCGCGACGATTGGTTTGCATCGGGTTTCATCCGCGGATTCTTCGTGCTGATGGTGGTGGGACTCGTCGCCGGAATCATTTGGGAGTGGCGCGAGAAAGAACCGGTGGTGGACTTGAGGATGCTGAAGGACCGTAACTTCGCCGTCGCCACGATAACCATGTTCTTCCTGGGCTTCGTCCTGTACTCGACAACGGTGCTGATCCCGCAGCTCTTGCAACAGTTGATGGGCTACACCGCGCAACTGGCGGGCATGGCGCTGTCCCCTGGCGGAGCGGTGATCATGGCCATGATGCCGGTCGTGGGCATCTTGGTATCGAAGGTGGACACGCGGCTCATGATCGCGTTTGGCTGCATCGTGTGTTCCGCCGCCTTGTTCGTGATGGCCGGCTGGGACTTGGGACTGGATTACCGGCACGCCGTAGAAGCGCGCATGCTCCAGAGTTTCGGGCTGGCATTTCTGTTTATCCCGATTAACGTGGCGGCTTTTGCGTACGTGCCAAAAGAGAAAACCAACATGGGCACGGGGATCATCAACCTGGCGCGAAACATTGGAGCCAGCGTGGGAATCGCGACAGTGACGACCATGCTGGACCGGCGCACGCAGTTTCACATGGCGCGGCTAACCGAACGCGCGAACGAATTGAGCGCGGCGTATCACAACTCGCTGAACGGCATTCAGACCCGGCTGATCTCGGCAGGTTCGACGGCGGCTCACGCCAGCGCGCAAGCCTACGGGATGGTTTACGGCACGATCGAGAGGCAAGCAGCGATGCTCGCGTTTCTCGATAATTTCAAAATGCTCGGTCTCACGTTTTTTGCGGTGATCCCGATTCTGGTGCTCATGAAGAAGCCGAAAATGCGCGGAGGCAATGTGCCGGTGCACTAGGAAAAGAGTTTTTTCACGGTGAAACGTCAAACTGAATTCATGGGATTGGGGGGAGATCATGGCGACACAAGCAGTAGTGGGAATACAGGGCAGTGAGGAGAAACTAATTCGCGCGGGACAGCGCGGCGATCATCAAGCGGTGGAAACGCTCTTCCGCCGCTATCAGCGTCCGCTGTTCCAGACGGCGTTGCGGGTCCTTGGCAACACCGAGGACGCGGAAGACGCTTTGCAGGACGGGCTGCTTTCGGCGTATCGCAACTTGAATCGTTTCGAAGGCCGCTCGCAGTTCTCGACGTGGCTGACGCGCATCGTGATCAACGCGGCGCTGATGAGGCGGCGGAGCGCGAAGGCCCGCCCGGCGGTTTCGCTCGACGAGCCGCCGCGCGAAGATGAATTGCCAGCCACGGAGCGGTTTGCGGACGACGGCCTGACTCCGGAGCAGGTTTTCGCGAACACGGAAATCCGCGAGATGCTCAGCGAAAATCTCGACCAACTTTCGCCGCTCTTGCGGACGGCGTTCGTGCTTCGCGAAGTGCAGGGCTATTCGACAGGCGAAGCCGCGAAGAAGCTGGGCGTCACCGAAAACACCTTAAAGGCGCGGTTGTGGCGCGCTCGGCATCAGCTTGCCGAGCGGCTGGGAAGGCGCCTGCGGCGAATGCGCGACGACATCACCGGTGGCGGAATGGGCGACGCCGAGTGCAGCTATTGCTAAGAGAATGAAATAGAGGATGTGGTGCAGGTAAGAGAAGAAGGCCGGCAAGCCCACCGCCGGCCTTCTTGCTTTGTTCAACAGAGACCGGCTCGATTGTTTGTTTCTAACGAGAGGCTGCTTTGTAGCGGCCGAGGACGCGGAGTTCGCTAGTGGCTTTGCATACTTCGGCGAGAGCATGGTCCAGATTCGCGGCATCCTCCGCTTCCACATCAATGAAGAATTGATACTCCCAGGGACGGCCATGAATCGGACGGCTTTCTATCTTGAGCAGGTTGACTCCGTGATTTGCGAAAGGCTCAAGAGAGGCGAGCAGCGCGCCGGGACGATGCGCGAGGCGCATGGCGAGAGAGGTTTTCCGGGCTTCGTTGCTGAGCCATGAAGCAGCTTCTTTTTCCGGCACGAGAAGGACGAAACGCGTGAAGTTTTCGGCGTTGTCTTGGATCCGCTCGGCAAGAATGGTCGCGCGATAATGCTCGGCGGCGCGGCGCCCAGCAATAGCTGCGCGAGATGGGTCTCCGGCGGAAATGGCTTCGCGCACGCTGCCGGCGGTGTCTTCGGCAGGCACGCGCTTCCACTCCGGATGCGCGGCAAAAAAGCGCTCGCATTGCGCCAGCGCCATCGGGTGCGAGGCAACCGACTGGATGTCATCCAGCGAAGCTCCGGGGAGAGCGATGAGTTGCATTTCGATCGGCAAAATCGTTTCCGCCACGATTGCCAGCCGGCTTACTAGAAGCAGATCGAAGACGCGCACGACTGACCCTGCGAGTGAGTTTTCCACCGGTGCGAGGACGGCGTCAGCCATACCTTCGGGAATGGAGCGAAACAGTCCCTCAAAAGTGGCGCAGGGAACGGTGGTGATGGACTCGCCCAGAAGCTGAATTGCGGCGGCCTCGCTGAAGGCACCCGGCTCTCCCTGAAATGCAACACGCATGATCTTGCGATCCGTGATGGTCATAGTCATGCGCTATCTTGCAATAAGCTTGAAGAAACTCAAAGCTGCTGTCGGCTGCCACAAGAAGCAAAGGGAGTTTGCACCGCGGGCCTCGTCAAAGCCCGTGGCCTGCGCAAATCTCCGCTCCAATTTGGAAGTTCTTTTGGGAATTTGGTGATGGGCCCGGAGAGGTTAACAATCCCTTCCGAGCGTATAATTTCGGGATTCGAAGCGAGGTGTTCGCATGAAAAGGCCGGAAACCGAGGAATTCGCTGAATACTATGGAAAGTACATCGCAAAGGTTCCAGGCACGGACGTGCTCGGGATCCTTGAATCCGAGCGCCTGCAAATGTCGCGACTGTTTGCCGGGCGGAGCGAGCGCGACGGAAATTTCCGCTCTGCGCCAGACAAATGGACGATTAAAGAGATATTGGGGCACGTCACGGATGCCGAGCGCATCTTCACGTACCGGGCATTGCGGATCGGCAGGGGCGATGAAACGCCGCTGTCGAGCTTCGAGCAGGATGATTATGTGAAGAACGGAGGATTTGCAGAGCGCCCGTTGGCTGACCTTGTGGAGGAGTTTGACGCCGTGCGTGGCGCCAGCATCTCTCTATTTCGCTCTTTTGACCAGACAGCCTGGGGCCGGCGCGGCACGGCCAGCCAGAAGCAAGTGACGGTGCGCGCTCTGGGCTTTATCACCGCAGGACATCAAATTCACCATCGCATGATTTTAGAAGAGAGCTATTTTCCCGCGATTCCGCGCGCTTGAAATCTCCGGGGTTTGAAAATGAAAACAAACAGCACCATCGCAATGGCGATAGCCAATGCGGCAACAATTAGGCCGGTTTGGGCGTCAACGGGATGCGCGAAAGCGTCCGCGAGCAAATAGATCCCAAGGAAAGAAGGCCCGGAGCCGTAAAGCCCGCGAGGCTGCCAAAAGTACGGTGGAGTCCCCGCGCACGATCAATGACCTGGGCGCACGCATGGCCTAATCCTCCAGTGATTGGCGGATAGCTGTTGCGGGCTCCGGAAAGCGGAGAAAATCGAGGTATTGGAAGGCGGGAGGCGCGTATCTTTCCTCATCATCCTGCCGCGCGCGCAGAAAGGGTTCTTCCCTTCGGCTTCGCCGGAGACTTCCACGAGGATAGAATCTCGGCACGCCGGATTCGTGCAATCCCAGCGCTCGCCGGTTTCATCAGCATTGTCCAGGCACCTCCCCTGGCAGTGACTCCAGAGCGTTACAAGCGTACTCCGCGAGGCGGGTTAGGTCCGCTGTAGAGCCGATATAGAAGAGTAAAAAGACAGGCAAGGGATTTCGTGGCCGTGGATCGCCAAGGGATAGCGCGGGCGCAATTTTGCCTGGAGGGAAATGCTCTGCTTGAAACCGTGGCGTAAGCGCGGTTGCGAGGGCGGCAGGCGGCTGTTAAAATTTGAAATTCGCTGAAACGCGGCCGTCTGCGCAGGAGGCGCGGGCGGCTTTTGTCCGTCTGGCGCCTGGTCTTTGTCGGCCCGATCCCCTCGAGATTTTTCGAGCCTGACCGCGGTGAGAGCGCACTCCCCTCACCGGTTTCTGGCCCCACGGAAGGGAGAACACGAGTGGCTAAGTACGATGTTGCGATTATCGGGAGCGGTCCGGGCGGTTACGTGGCGGCGATTCGCGCCGGCGAACTCGGCCTGAAGACCATTGTCGTGGAGAAGGACCCGTATCTCGGCGGCACTTGCCTGCACGTCGGCTGTATTCCCACCAAAGTTTTGCTGCACCACGCCGATGTGTACGATCACATCAAAAATGGCGCCGAGCTGGGCTTCGAAATCAGCGGGATCAAGATCAATTGGGCAAACGTGCTGGCGCGAAAAGACAAGATCGTCAAGAAACACGCCAAGGGCATTGAGTTTCTGTTCAAGAAAAACAAAGTGGAGTGGGTGCAAGGCTGGGGGCGCTATGAGGGGCCCGGCAAAATCAGCGTCGAAAAAGACGGCAAGAAAACCATCATCGAAGCTTCGAACGTTCTCATGGTGAGCGGCTCGGAGGCGAAGTCGCTGCCGGGAATCGAGCCCGACCACAAAACGATTCTTACCAACCGCTCGATCCTGGAGCTTCCGGAAATCCCGAAATCGCTGATTGTCGTTGGCGCCGGAGCCGTGGGCGTGGAGTTTGCATCGGTTTACAATTCTTTCGGGACGCAAGTCGCGATTCTGGAGGCCCTGCCGCGCACTGTACCGCTAGAGGATGAAGAAATCTCTGCGGAGCTGACCAAGGCGTTCCAGAAGAAAGGCATCCAGATTTTCACGGGCTGCAGCGTGGAGTCGGCGAAGACAGACGCCAAGGGCGTGACCGTGGCGTTCAAAGATAAGGATGGGAAACCGCAAAGCCTGCAAGCCGAGAAACTGCTGCTCGCCGTGGGACGAAAAGCGATGACCGAAGGATGCGGACTGGAAAAGTCCAAGGCCAAGGTGGAACGTGGTTTCGTGCACGCTGGCGATTACATGGAAACGGCCGAAAAAGGGCTGTACGCCATCGGCGACATCGTCGCCGGGTTGCCGCAGCTGGCGCACGCGGCCATGATGGAAGGGATCATCGCCGTGACGCACATTGCGGGAAAACCGGCGCAGCAAATCGTAAGGACGCGCATTCCCAACGCCACTTACTGCGAGCCGCAGATCGGCTCGATTGGATTGACAGAAAAGCAGGCGCGCGATGCGGGGTACCAGGTGAAGACCGGAAAGTTTCCATTCGCGGGGAACAGCAAGGCGACAATTCTGGGAAATCACGGCGGGTTCATCAAAGTGGTTTCCGACCAGGCCTACGGCGAAGTGCTAGGGATTCACATTATTGGGCCGCTGGCGACGGAGATTCTGTCGGAAGCGGCGGCCGTGCTCAATCTCGAAGGCACCATCGACGATATGATGAGCATGATTCACGCTCATCCCACGGTTTGGGAAGGCTTGGGAGACGCGTTTGCCTCCGTGCGCGGATTGCAGATTAATGTTTGAAACGTGATTCGTGTCTCGTGACTTATGACTCGTGAACGGACACCGCCGAGATCTTCCACGAGTCACGAATCACCAGTCACGAGTCACCGGGTATTGCATGGCGAATTGTTTCACTGTGGATCTGGGACGGATTGGCTACGCGGAAGCCTACGCGCTGCAAAAGCGCATTGTTGCCGCGCGGAAAGCCGGTGCGATTGAGGATGTTTTGCTCCTTTGCGAGCATCCCCACGTAATTACGCAGGGCCGCAACGGGAAGCGCGAGCACTTGCTGGTGGGCGAACCCGTTCTACGGCAGAAGGGTGTGGAGTTTTATGAGACCAGCCGCGGCGGCGACATTACCTATCACGGGCCAGGACAGATTGTGGCGTATCCCATCCTGAACCTGGGTGAAATCCGGCGCGATGTCGTTTGGTATGTGCGCATGCTGGAAGAAGCCATGATCCGCGCGACGGCTGAGTTTGGCATTGTCGCGGTTCGCGACCCGCGGAAAACGGGAGTGTGGGTGAAGGACGGCTCTTTCGCGAGTCACCAGCCACCAGTCACCAGTCACGCCACACCAATCGCAGCGGAGAAATTGGGAGCCATTGGTGTACACATCAGCCGGTGGGTCACGTCGCACGGATTTGCGTATAACGTTTCGACGGACTTGCGGTTTTTCGATTTGATCGTGCCGTGCGGGATTGCAGACCGCAAAGCCACTTCACTCGAGAAGTTATTGGGGCGCACCGTGCAGGAATCGGAGGTCACGCCGCGCTTCGAGAAACATCTCGGAGAATTATTCGGGCGCGAGTTGAAAGAAAGCTCGAAAGAAGAATTGCTGAAAAAACTCGAATTCGCCGAACAGTCGGTTGTGGTTTCCGCCTAGGAACAGGAAATGGGAACAATTACCAAGCAGATGCCCAGGGAATTGACGCGGCAGCAGCACCTGGACCTGTATTACTACATGCGGCTGAACCGCGCCGTCGAAGAAACCATGGTGAAGCTGTTCCGGCAAAACAAAATTGTCGGCGGGCTTTACTCCAGCCTCGGCCAGGAAGCGATTTCCGTTGGGACGTGTTACGCGCTGGAAAAGAAAGACTGGATCGCTCCCATGATTCGAAACATCGGCGCGCTTCTGGTGAAAGGCGTGCCGCCGCGCGACATTTTCATGCAGCACATGGCGAAATACGATTCGCCGACGAAGGGGAGAGACGGCACGAGTCACTTCGGTGACCTGGACAATTTGCACATCGTTTCCCCGATTTCGATGCTGGGTGACTTGATTCCGGTGATGACCGGCGTGGCCATCGGCGGGCGCTACCTTGGACAAAAAATAGTGACCATGACGTGGATTGGCGATGGCGGCAGTTCGACCGGCGTATTCCACGAGGGACTCAATTTTGCGGCCACGCAAAAAGCGCCCTTCGTCCTGGTTCTCGAAAACAATCTTTGGGCGTATTCGACGCCTGTGCGACGGCAGGTCCCGCTCGAGAATTTGGCGGATCGCGCCAAGGCGTACGGAATAGATAGCTACATTATTGATGGCAACAACGTAATGGCCGTTTACAACACGGCGCGGGAGGCCGTCGAGCGGGCGCGTGCGGGCCAAGGGCCGATTCTCATCGAGGCCAAGACATTTCGCCGCTTGGGCCACGCGCAGCACGATCCCGCAGAATATGTTCCGAAGGAAATGCGCGCGCGCTGGGAGGCGCGGGATCCCATTGCCCTCTATGAGAAATTCCTGACCGGAGAGAGACTTCTCGACGCCGCGGGAAAGAAGGAGATTGACGACAAGCTGGACACTTTGCTGGCGGCGGAACGTGAGTTTGCAGAGAACTCGCCCATGCCTCCTCCAGAATTTGCGGAGGGCGGTGTTTATTGCACTGGCGATGAATGCCACCAGATCCGCGCCAAGTGGGAGCGGGCCATCGCTGAAGTGACGCCGCCGCGATCCAGCGTCAAGGCCGTGTGGACCGTTCCTGGATTTGGCTCGGGCAAAGGTTCCGGCGGCGCAGATGCACCGATTCATTTTGGCGATACAAGCGTTGTTGACAAACCGGCGAACAACGGCCGCCCCCGGAAAGCGGGAGCAAAGATGACGGTAAAGGGCGCTCCGAAGAAAGCGAAGCCCGCCGCAGCGAGTACTTCGCGAAAGGGGCGGAGGTAGTCATGGCCGGCGCGAACGGGGCTCCAACCAATGGATCCGCAGCAGGCGGAAAGGAAATCACGTTCCTTGAAGCCATCCGGCAAGCCATGTTCGAGGAGATGGAACGCGATCCCACGGTCCTGCTGATGGGCGAAGACGTGGGCGTCTACGGCGGGGCGTTCAAGACCAGTGAAGGCCTGCTGGAACGCTTTGGCTGGGAGCGCGTGATTGACACGCCCATCAGCGAGAGCGCCATCATCGGCGCCGCGTGCGGGATGAGCTATCTCGGGTTGCGCCCGATCTGCGAAATGCAGTTCATCGATTTCATCGTTTGCGCGTTCAACCAGATCACGAATTTCGTCGCCAAAGGACATTACCTGTGGAACGCTCCCGCGCCGATGGTAATTCGCGGACCGTCGGGGGGCGGAGTGCATGGCGGGCCTTTCCATTCGGCGAATCCCGAGATGTACTTCGTGCACACACCGGGGTTGAAGGTGATTTATCCTTCGACGCCCTACGACGCGAAGGGGCTTTTGAAGGCCGCGGTGCGTGACAATAATCCGGTGCTGTTTTTTGAGCACAAATTTCTTTACCGGCGGATCAAGGGAGACGTTCCGACGGAGGACTACACCATCCCGATCGGCAGGGCTGTGGTTCGCCGGGAGGGCAAGCACCTGACCATTCTTTCTTATGCGGCGATGATGCACACTTCGCTCGAGGCCGCGGACGCTCTGGCCAAGGAAGGAATCGAAACGGAAGTCATTGACTTGCGGACGCTCTTGCCGCTCGATGAAGAAACCATTGTGAATTCCGTGAAGAAGACCAACAAATGCCTGGTGGTGCACGAAGATACCAAGACCGGAGGAATCGCCGGGGAAATTGCCGCGCTCCTTTGCGAAAAGGCGTTTCGCGATCTGGATGGGCCAGTGCTGCGCATGACTTCGCTCGACACGCCGGTACCGTACGCGCCGACACTGGAGGCATGTTTTCTGCCGAACGCCAAGAAGGTCTTTACCGCCGCGAAGGCGCTGGCACGATATTAAGGAAGGTCTTTAGGATCAGCAACTTGGGAGTGGTCTTCGTTTGCCAAAGGATCGCAGAAAAAGCCGTAGCTCTGCGCCATACGCGAATTTGTGGCGCAAAGTGGTTCGCCCCAGGGATGACCGGGCCTGGGCGGCGATAGGTCAGATTCCTGCGCAGCCGCACGTGGAGAAACACAGGAAGCCAGCTTCCTCAGTTCTTGTAAACTAATAGATTGAAAACAGAGAACAAAATCTAAGGAACCGAAGTCACAAGGAGAAAGTCATGGCCGTCGACATCGTGATGCCCCAGATGGGCGAAAGCATTTTCGAGGGGACCATAACCAAGTGGCTCAAAAAGCCCGGCGACAAGGTCGAGCGCGACGAGCCGCTGTTCGAAATTTCCACCGACAAAGTGGATGCAGAGATTCCCTCGCCCTCGGCGGGCGTGCTCAAAGAAATCAAGGTCGGCGAAGGCCAAACCGTGCCGATCCAGACAGTCGTCGGTGTGATTGACGCCGCAGGCTCGGCCGCAGCTGCGCCAGCCCCAGCACCGGCCCCGGCTCCGGCGAAATCGCAGGCGCCTCCGCCGGCAAGAGTCCCGGCGGCTGCGCCGCCTCCCGCTCCTACGCCGGTGTCCAGACCCGCGGCTCCGGCTCCAGTGGCTGTGGCCTCGGGTCCTGCGTTTTCCGGACCGGGTGCGACCGGAGAGCGCATCCACAGCTCACCGCTCGTGCGCCGTATGGCGAAAGAATACGGCATTGACCTTGCTACGGTTGCCGGCACGGGCGCCGGCGGGCGCATCAGCAAGCAAGATATTGAGGCGGTTATCGCTGCAAGTGCAGTGGGAGGCGCGCCCGCAGCGGCTTCCTCGGTCGTTTCGATTCCCGCGGCGCGGCCCGTCCTTGTGCCTCCTGCGCCAGCCACTGCGCCGGGAGCATCTGGGGCGCAGGCGCACGTGGCGCTCGAAACAGCGGTCCCGCGCGAAAAGATCTACTTTGGCAATTACGAAGTGCAGCCCATGAGCACCATGCGCCAAAGAATCGCCGAGCACATGGTGGCCTCCAAGCACGTTTCCCCGCACGTGTATTCGGTGGACGAAATTGACATGACCAAAATAGCCGTCCTGCGCGCCAAGGCGAAGGAGGAATTCGAGAGGCGCTACGAGACCAGGCTGACCTTCATGCCGTTTTTCGTAAAAGCCGCGGTAGCCGGATTGCGTGCGTTTCCGACCATGAACGCTTCTCTCGACGGCGCGAACGTTGTCATTCACAAGGACATCAACATCGGCATCGCCGTGGCGCTCGACTGGGGCTTGATCGTTCCGGTGGTGAAGAACGCCGACGAAAAAAATCTTTTGGGCATCCAGCGCACCATGAACGACCTCGCCGAGCGCGCGCGTGCCAAGAAGCTGAAACCCGAAGAAGTCCAGGAGGGCACTTTTTCAATTACCAACCCGGGTGTTTTCGGCGGGCTCTTCGGCTTGCCAGTGATCAGCCAGCCCAACGTAGGCATCCTCGGCCTTGGTGCCATCGAGAAACGTCCGGTGGTCGTGGACGACGCCATCGCCATCCGTTCCATGTGCTACGTCACGCTGAGCTACGATCATCGCGTGGTGGACAGCGCTATCGCGCACCAGTTCCTGCACAAGGTGAAAGAAACGCTCGAAAACTGGTCGGAGTCGTTGTTGTAAGCAAACCGGGAACAGCCAAGAGCAATCGTTGTCAGCGGGGACTGGTGCAGCATCCCGCTTGCCCTGTGACGGCACTGTTTCGGAAATGGGACTGGCGTTCCCACAAACGGCCAGCCTCGGGCACCTCACGAAGCCAAATCCCTTGGCAAATCGTTAGGAATTAAATAGCTTAGAGCGATCCCTTGCTGGTCATGGGCCTGCCTCTACCTGAGCCAGGAACTTATGACCGCAACGATAATCGAGACTGCCACTCATTGTGAGACGATGCAGCAACGAATCCTCATTGCCGATGACCAGAAGGATGTATTGGACGCCTTGCAGCTGCTCCTCAAAGGCCAGGGCTACCTACTCGAAACGGTGAGCAACCCCGCTGATTTGCTTGCGGCGCTGGCGCAACGAGAATTCGACCTTCTTCTCATGGACTTGAACTATGCGCGAGACACGACTTCGGGGCGCGAGGGATTGGACGTGCTCGGCCACTTGAAGAACCTGGCGGACGCGCCGCCGGTCGTGGCCATGACAGGCTGGGCCACCGTGGGTCTGGCGGTGGCAGCCATGCAGCACGGCGTCAGCGATTTCGTGGAGAAACCCTGGGACAACTCGCGGCTGCTGGAAATCCTGGAAAAACAGCTCGAGCTTGGCCGCGAGCGCCGTGAAGCGCGCCGACGGGCCAATGAGGAAATGCAAGCGCGGGAAAAAGTCATTCACCAACTTCGGGAACAGGAACGCGAGATCGCCGAAGCCAAGGCGATTCAGGAAAGGCTTGTGCCGCGCGAGATTCCGCAGGTAACCGGCTATGAAATCGCCACTTCCTGGCAGTCGGCGGAGGCAGTGGGCGGAGATTACTTCGACGTTCTCGCACTAAGCGAAGATACGCTGGGGCTGTGCATCGCGGATGTGGCGGGAAAGGGGATTCCCGCGGCGCTGCTGATGTCCAACTTGCAGGCGGCGGTCCGGGGACTCTCTTCGCCGTCTATGACGCCAGATCTTCTTTGCAACAATTTGAACTCTCTGGTTTGGAGGAACACGCATACGGATCGCTTCATCACCCTTTTCTACGCGCTACTGGATGGTCCTACTCGGCGCATGCGCTACTGCAACGCGGGGCACAATGCGCCCATCGTCGTGCGCGCGGACGGCTCGCACGAACGGCTGCGGGAGGGTGGCGGGGTTCTCGGGGTTTTCGAAGAGCAAAATTTCGGGCTAGGGACCGTGGACCTCGCCGCCGGAGATCGTCTGGTCCTCTTTACGGACGGTGTTACGGAAGCCTGCAACCCCGAGGGTGAGGAATTTGGAGATCAGAGACTGCTGTCGCTGCTTGCGGAACACCGTGGGTTGCCGGCGGACGCGCTAAGGGAAAGGATTGCCGCGGCGATTTCCGATTTTAGCGGCGGGCACCTGACCGATGATGCCACTCTCCTGGTTCTCGCCGTCGAAGGTTAACCTGTTGCTTTTGATTTTTGATCGCAGCTGTCCCTCGGCAATTCACTCATCGGCTTGAGCTTGGCTACCCACACAGCGAAGTGGTCCAGGGGAACATGCTCCACACCTGCGTCGCGAAGTGTGTCGCGCATCGAGCCGCGGCGGAGATTTCCTCCCGCAATTCTACGTCAGTCACCGCCGTAGATTCTGATTTCCCGGGAGCCCTAGGCGCAGTTCACAGTGTGAACCGGCAACTTTCCACAAAAGAAAGAGCCGGGGCCACCCCGGCTCTTTCGAAACACCTTTCTGCAGTCAGGAGCGCTTAGCGTCTTTTTTTCTTTTTGGCCGCTTTCTTTGCGGCCTTCTTTTTGGGTTTCGCCTTGGCTTTCTTCTTCGGAGCGGCCTTCTTTTTCGCTGCTTTCTTAGGTGCCGGCCGAGCCGCAGGCGCGGGCCTAGCGGGAGCTTCCTCTTCGGGCTCCTCGCCTACGATCGCCAGCTCCTCTTCCTCGGTCTCCACCATCTCCTGCGTTTCGCCGCCCAACTCCTCGTCGTCTTCCAGCCGCGACAGCTCGTTGTCATCCTCGAAGCTTTCTTTCTCGAAATCCATTCCGTCCTCCCCTGGGGGAATCTCCTTGCGCCGTGTTGTACGGGTCAGCCATTTTGCCGCTTTGTCCCGAGTTCCACAAGAACACCCCGTTCTCGCGCCGTTGTTTGTTATCGTACTCGTAGGAAGTTGTCAAGTAGTCTGCGAGCCGTGAAAGAATTGCGCTGTCGAAGGCAGTCTAAGGCAACCGACCGCACATCCCCCTATTCTTTTGTGAGTTGTCTATCTGCTTGAAAATAAGCGGGTTAGTGTGAGTTGCCGCCGGCCGGCACGCTAGAAGCTTTTGCGGGCGAGGAAACACTGGCCCTATGTTTGGATCGCGACCGCGCGTTCCTGCGGTAAGTTTCCGACGCTTCGCCGATCGTGTAAATACGCAGCACCATGCCGCGGCTCACGTGATTCGAACGTAGGCGGTTCCACTTGCGCACGTCTTCCGAATCCACATTGAAGCGGTCTGCAATTCCTGCGAGCGTGTCGCCACGGCGTACGCGGTAACTCACAAGGAGCCGCTTGGTCTCCGATGCCGGTTGCGCTGCGGGAATCGTCAGCTTCACGCCCGCTTCCAGAGCCGCGCTGCGCTCCAGATTGTTGGCCTCGGCGATGGCCACCGGCGTCACGCGGTATTTCTTCGCAATGGAAGTGAGCGTCTCACCAGGCTCCACGCGGTGCCGCCGCCAACTGACCCACTTGTCCGGCGGAATCGCCGCCATTTCCGCGGTGAATCTCTCCCCCGCCCCTTTCGGCAGCCGCAATTCGAACGAAGGATCGTCCGGCGTAGCCATGCGCAGCAGCGAAGGATTCAGCAACCGCAGGGTCTCCAGGTCCACGTCGATGGTTTCTGCCACCAGGCGCAGGTCGATCGGGCGGCCGGGCTTTACGATGTCTGTCGGGACCGGCGCCTCCGGGTCGGCCTGAATGCTGTAATGCGCGGCATCTTTGGCGATCAGCGTGAGCGCAATAATGATCGGCACATAATTTTTCGTTTCACGGGGCAGGACGTTGCGCTTGTACAGCTCCCAAAAGTCCGCGTACCCGGTGCGCTCAATGCCTTTCTGCACGTTTCCGGGCCCGCAGTTATACGCCGCCATGGCCAGATACCAGTCGCCAAAAAGTCCATAGAGATCGCGCAAGTGCTGTGCCGCCGCACGCGTCGCTTTCTCCGGATCCTGCCGTTCGTCAATCCACCAGGTGCGTCGCAGCCCATACTGCTGCCCACGATAGGCCACGAACTGCCAGATTCCCCGCGCTCCCGCGCGCGAAAGCGCCAGAGGCTGAAAAGCGCTTTCGGCTTGCGCCAAATAAATCAAATCTTGGGGGAGGCCTTCTTCCCGAAGCACGCGTGAAATCATGTCGCGGTACTTGCCGCTGCGGCGCAGGCCGTTTTCCACGATGTCGCGTCCCTTTGGCGTCTGGAAGAAATTGAGGAACATGAGCACTTCGTCGTTCACTATTAGCGGAAGGTCGTGGGATACGTTCTTCGCCGCTTCTTCGGCGCGCTCTTTCAGGCGAGGATCCGCGGGAACCGCCACCGCGGCAACTTCGTCAATGGGCGCAGGCACTGCGGCTGCTTCTGTGAAGCCCTCTCCTCCGCGAAACGCCTGCAGTTCGTAGGCGTATACCGTGTCCACCACGTGATGAAACAACGCGCTGAGGGCGGCGTCGCTCTCGGGGTCATACCCGCTTTCGAGCATCCAGTCCACGGCGTCGTCAAAGTCCCTACGCGCCGCTTCCAAGTGGCCGGCCTTGAAATTCTTCTCGCCGGACGCGAACTTCTCCTGAACCTTCAGTACCAGATAAGCTTTTCCGTCGGGAACCGGAGGCAGCAAAGACTTCGGTTGCGGCCGCTTCGGATCGATCAGCGACAACGGCGCGAGAACTGGAGGAGCTTGCTGCGCGGTCTTGGTGGGGGCGGGCGCCGGCTTGGTGCTTTGAGCCGTCTGAGATCCCGGAACTGGCGTTCCAGGAACGTGCGCTTGCACAGGCTTTTTGGCGGCGTCTTCGCAACCCAGGCCGGTTGCGGTGATCACGATTGTACCTACAGCCAGGAGCATCCGTCGGTTCATCCCTATTATGGTAAAGAGTGGGTCGCGCCCCGGTCAACGCTTCTTATCCGCAAAGGTGTTGACGGTTTCGACTCTTTCGATGTTGCGATAGACTCCCGGGCAAGGTGACTCATGTGTATCTATCGTCCATCGCTCGGCAGGACCCCTAGTTGGCAACACGCCGTTTTCTTCGTTCTCCTTACTCTTTTTTGCGCTCCGGTACTTACCGCTCAGCAAAAGGAGCTTTCGGAGGAAAAACGGCAGGCCATTGAAAAAGCGGTCGCCAGCTTCATGTCCGCAAACAGCGTTCCGGGGCTGTCCGCCGCCGTCGTCCTCGATGGCGAACCTCGCTGGTCCCAAGGTTTCGGGATGGCCGATCTTGAGAATTCTTCTCCCGCCACTTCCTCGACGCTATTTCGCCTCGGTTCTATCTCGAAACCCCTCTCAGCGACCGCGGTTCTTCAGCTCTGGGAACGCGGGAAGCTAGACTTGGATGCTCCGGTGCAAAAATATTGCCCGGAGTTTCCGCAGAAAGAATGGCCCATCACGACGAGAGAATTGCTTGGCCACCTCGGCGGCATCCGCCATTACCGCCCGGACGGAAAAGGCGACGTACCCGGGGATAGCGCCCGGCATTTCTCGAGCATGAAGGAGTCGCTCGGCCTTTTTGCCAATGATCCGCTTGTTGCCAAGCCTGGAACCAAATTCAACTACTCGACCTACGGCTATACCCTGATCGGTTGCGTTTTCGAGGGGGCGGCCTCGGAAAGATTTACGGACTATCTGCGCAAAAACATTTTCGAGCCCGCGGGGATGGAGCAGACGCGCGACGATGACTTCTTTGCCATGATCCCTCACCGCACGCGCTGGTACCACAAAGACAAAGGCGGAATCGTTCGAAACGCCGGCGTGTTGGACTCCAGTTACAAAATTCCTGGCGGCGGAATCATCTCTTCTGCCGATGACATGGCTAAGTTCGAAGCCGCCACCCTGGCCGACAAGCTCCTTAAACGCAGCACCAGGGACCTTATGTGGACTCCACTAAAGACCACGGACGGAAAAGAAACTGGCTACGGTCTGGGCTGGGGCATCCTGGACAGGTTTGGCTTCCACATTCTGGAACATACCGGGGGACAGCAGGGAACCAGCACGGCCTTCGCCGTCGTCCCCAGCCGGAACGCTGGTGTCGTGGTGCTCTGCAATATGGACGACGTGGATGTGAACCAGCTCGCCAAGCAAATCCTCCGCATCGCTCTTGGCGTGCCTGACAGCACGCCATAGCCCCGTCGGGCAGAAAATCGTACGGCTCGTGTAGGTAGTTCACACCAGCAGCGAGTCCTTGAGACGAACACACCGATCTGGGTTAGTCCGGCGGCCATTCCCCGAAGATTCGATCTATGGCGCTGTCAAACCAGTATTTATAAAAGCCGTCATCGCAAGGTTTCACGATTTCGCCATAGGTCTTTTCGATGTGCCGCCCGAAGTGCGGCCGACGCCCGTCGGTGTCGCAGAAGGGATATTCGTCGGAAAGGTTCCAGGAGCTGAATACCCTTCCTGATTTCTTCATCACGTCGGGATCCGCAGCGAGACAGGCAATGGCGCGTCCGGTATACAGCGGGGTTTCCGATTCCGCGTAATTCGGGTCCTTCTTTACCGCGTCACGCCAATTGGTTTCGGTGACGCCGAAATGCTCTAGCATCACTTCAGACCGCAGGAAGCCAGGCGTGAGCGCTATCGCTGCGACGTTTTTTCTTCTCAGCTCGCGCGCCATGGCAAACGCGAGCCGGATTACGCTGGTCTTGATCATGTCGAAAATCAGATTTCCGCGATAGGTGTAAGAATCGCCATCGCCGATTTCGACGATCAGACCGGGCGCCGTGCTTGCTTTGGCTGTTTCGATTAGCAGTGGAGCGGCAAAGTGGCTGGTGAGAATGTGCGTATGAATACCGTTGCGGAACATGGCGAAGCCCTTTTCCAGGTCGAGCTGCCAGAAAGTCTTGCCGAATTCGTGTTCCGCACTTTCCGAGATATCGTTCACCAGCACGTGCAGCTTTCCCTGTTCCTTGCGAATTCGCGCCATGAGCGCCTCGACTTGCCCGGCCTCCAGATGATCCACAACCACGGCGATTCCCTGTCCGCCCCGCGCCGTCACCATCTCCGCGGTTACCTCGATGGTCTCCGGCCGCCCCAGATAGTATTCGGAAGGCAGCCGCCGCACGGGACTTTTCTTCGTGGGCTTTGTCCGCGTGCTGCGGCCCGTGCAGTACACGGTTGCGCCTGCTTCGCCAAGCGCGAGCGCGGTGCCGCGCCCCACACCGCGAGTGGCTCCGGCCACGAGCGCCACGCGGCCCTGCAAATTCGGTGGCTGGTAGGGAGAATCCGTGGAGGTCATGGTCCACCTCGGGAAGGACGATGGCTAATAATAAACAGCCATTCATTTATGTCAAGTGGAAAGTGAACGGCCATTCAGTTATTCTGACGGCCTCCGCTTGCAGGGAAAGGCGGACTCTGCTGGAAAGCCTTGAAATCATGTCGCCACGCCCTCGCGAAACAACTGATGAAGAAATCCTGGCCGCCACCGCACGCGCTATGCAACGATACGGTCCCGGGCAGCTCACACTGGCTCGCGTTGCCAGAGAAGCCGGAGTGGTTCCCGCCACCCTCATCCAGCGCTTTGGCACGAAGCGCGGCTTGCTGCTGGCCGCCTGCAGCACCGCCCCGGAAAATGTCCCGCAACAGTTCGCCGCCGCGCGCGCAAAATACAAGTCTCCCCTGAAGACCCTGGTCCAGCTCTATGTCGAGTGCAGTAGCTTCGCCTCCACCCCCGAGGCCATGGTGAACGGCCTGGCCTATTTGCAAAACGATCTTACTGACCCCGAGTTTCGCGCAATTACCCTGGCGCAATTCAAGGCCCTTCGGGAGGAAACGCGCAAGCTGCTTGACGAAGCCGTCGCGGCGCGCGAATTGCTGAAGTGCGACACCGCCGAGCTCTCCCGCCTGATTCAGCAGGTCAACGGTGGCTCCATGCTGGACTGGGCCGTTTTTCGCGAAGGTCCGCTTGCGTCCTGGCTCCGCCGCGACCTGGAAGCTCTGCTTGCGCGATACCGGCGGTCGCGAAAGAGCCCACGCAAATGAAATTCAAAGGCGCGGAAGTGTTTCTTGAGGCTGGTTCGTCGCGAGGGGAGGAGATTGCCACAAGTGCGGTGTGCTGCAAGGGATCCATCGCCAGGCGCCTTCCAGTAACGCGCCGGTCACGACCAAAGAAACCATTGGTAATTCACCCTAATCCGTGTTATGATGCGTTTGCGTTTGTTGCTCTTGTATCGCCTTTGGGTTAAGAAAAGCGGTCGCAAGGTCACATACTTGCGGCCTTTTTTTTGCGCGGTTGACCGCTTTGCAGCCAGCCGGGCAAAGCTTGAAGACGGCCGTGGCTCTACTGAGGGGCTCGGGACTTGGGGCATCAGATAGCTTAGAGTAGTGCTCAGCCGTAACCCGGCTGACAGAAACGAGTAAATGCAGTGAATAAAGAACAGGGTACCGTGAAGTGGTTCAATGCCAGCAAGGGCTTTGGGTTCATCCAGCGCCAGAGCGGTGAGGACGTTTTCGTCCATTTCTCCGCCATTCTGGCTGATGGCTACAAGACTCTGAATGACGGCCAGGCGGTTGAATTCGAAGTGACCAAGGGTCCGAAAGGACTGCAGGCCACCAACGTACAGCCCCTCTAATCTTCATAAGGACCAAAAACGGGCGGCGCGCTTCGGTGCGCCGCCCTTTTTGTATTGACAGGCAAAGATGCAAAACGATTCGTTCGTTCCTACCGTAATGCCGGCTCCGCCACTTCCGCGGCCGCTCTAGACGAGCGATCCTTCAAGAATCCGCGTGCTGCGAGCAGTTCCGCGTTCAACAATGCCGCTCCCGCCGCGCCTCGCACCAGGTTGTGGGAGAGCAGCGTCAGTTTTACGTCGTGCAGCGGGCATTCGCGGATGCGGCCCACGACGGCTGCCATTCCCTGTCCAGCATCCACGTCGCGACGGGGCTGCGGGCGGTTTTCGTCGTCTACCACCACTACAGGGTGACGCAACGCCGTCGGAAGCGAAGCTAGTTCCTCGTCTACTTCAAACGTTTGCAATGCCTCGCGGACTTCGGCCAGGGATGCAATCTTTTTCAGCCCCAAAGACACGCATTCGAGGTGTCCGTCCAGCACCGCCACACGATTACAGTGAGCGCTGATACCCAGTCCCGCCTCGACAAACCTCGTCCCGTCCCATTTGCCGAGCAACTTTTGCGGTTCTGCCTCCATCTTCTCTTCCTCGCCGCTGATGAACGGCACGACGTTGCCCTGAATATCCATCGACGCCACGCCGGGATATCCCGCTCCTGAAATGGCCTGCAGCGTCACGACAAAAATCCTTTCCAGCCCAAACGCGTCCGCCAGCGGCTTCAGCACCAACACCAGCCCAGCCGTCGAGCAGTTGGGGTTGGTCACGATAAAGCCAGTGTCGTAGCCGCGATTCTTCTGCTGCACCGGAATCGCGTCCAAATGCGAGGCATTCACCTCCGGGATCAGCAGCGGCACATCCGCATCCGTCCGGTGATTCCTCGAGTTGCTGACCACCGGATAGCCAGCGCGCGCGAAATCCTCCTCCACGGGCCCAGCGACGGAAGAATCCAGCGCCGAAAAAACAAAATCACATTTCAGCGTCGGTTCAGCTCCTTTAACCAGCAGGTTGCGCGCGGTGGTGGGAATGGTTGTTTCCAAGTGCCAGCGAACCGCCTCGGCATAAGTCTTTCCCGAGGATCGTTCCGACGCGGCAACTTCAGTCAGCTCGAACCAGGGGTGTTCCGAGAGCAGTTTCACCAATCGTTGCCCCACAATGCCGGTCGCGCCGAGAACTCCCGCCCGCCACTTCTTCTTGACAGTCTTAGCGCACTTTTGCTCGCCCGGCTCCATTTCTCGATTCCTCCCATCTTGAACTTGTAAACTCATGCGGCGCCTCCCGGTGATAACCCGGGAAGCTCGTCAGAAAATTCGCCCGGAGGTCCAATCCGCGTCCCGCGCGCCTGTGGATTGAACGTATTCCGCACCCACACCACCATTTCACTTTCCGCGGCCAGGGGCAGCACCTTGGGGTGCAGCACTTTCGCGCCGCTTGCCGCTAGCGCGTGTGCCTCGTCATAACTCAATTCATGCAGAAGGCGCGCTTCCGCCGATTCCTGCGGGTTTGCGGTGTAAATGCCATCCACGTCCGTCCAGATCACGAGTTCATCGGCATGCACCACGTGCGCCACGATCGCCCCGGAAAAATCAGAGCTATTGCGTCCCAGCGTAGTAATTCGCCCGTCGGGCGTCGCCCCGATAAAGCCAGTCACCACCGGCACGGCCCCTTCCTTTAGAAGTGGAAGAAGAATTCTTCGCCCGCGCAGTTTGGTTTGTTCCAGATGCGGCTGGGCGTGGCGGAAGGTATCGCAGGTCAACACGAAGTCCGATGAACTCACCGGAACGGAAGCAACTTCCAGTTTTTGCAGCGCGGCTGCAAACAGCCGGGCGCTGAATCTTTCTCCAAACGAAGTCAGCCGGTCGGAACACTCAGCGCTTGCCGCGCCTTTATCCCTGCCCACAACTTCATGCAGCAGGTCGCACGCCAGGAGTTGCAATTCGTGGCGCACATGGCGGTCCCTCTCTTCATCCAGCCGCAAATCCTGAAGAACTTCCAGGTGCAACTCGAGGACAATTTCCGCTTCACGTCTCGCATGAGCCAGCTTGCCTGCGGCCAACGCCTTTTCGATGGACAGCAGGTGGTCGGTCACGCCTTTCATCGCGGAAACCACCACTGCCACTCTCGATACTTCGGCTGCCTCTCGCACCAGCCTCGCCGCTTGGAACATGCGTTCTGAGCCCAGCAGCGAACTGCCGCCAAACTTGAATGCCACTATTCTGCTGCGACTCTTGGCCTCCCCGCCGCCACAAAGTGCCTCGCTTCGCCGCGCGGCGGGGTGTTGTTCTGCTGCTTCTTCCGCTACATTTCCCTGGTTCATGACCTGCGCTCCTGGTTTCCATTCCCGTTTCCGGCGGCTGGAGCGTCTCTACCGGGGGCTAAAAATAAGAAACCCACCGCCAGATTCGCTTCCGGCGGTGGGTTGGGAACTTTCTTTAGCTTGCTAGCTGTCTCTCCCATCGCCCGAAGCGGTAATAGTCTTCTTCATAGTCGAGGTAGTCGACTTGGTAATTCGCTTCTTGGCGATGGACATCATCACAACAACAGCCTACCATGCCTTTTCCCAGAAAAAAAGTCCGTCTTTCGCTTGCCGCTTAGGCCTCCCACTCACAACCACGGGTCAGGCGAAGCGTTTGCTTGAGGATTTACGGATTTAGGGGGCGTCTGTCCCGCGTGACATCACATATGCGCCGCGGAAGATTTCAGCAGGATATTCAGGTCGTCGGGATGGATGGCGCAAAGCTGGGCATCCTCTCTTTCGATTTCTCCGCTGCGGATAAGGGTCACTAGCGATTCTTCGAGCGTGAAGGAGCCGCGTTTCTTGGTAAGCGGAATCTCCTGGTGGAGATACTGCAAATTGTTTCGGCGAATGTGATGCCGCGCGCCATATCCCACCATCAATAGCTCCGCGGCGGGCATGCGTCTTCCAGTTTTCGTTGGCAGCAGAATCTGTGTCAACACCGCGGCTAGCGCCATCGCCAATTCCTGGCGGATGGCGTTTTGCCTCTCCACGGGGAACGAATCCGTGATCCGCGCCACGGTGGAAGCCACGTCGGTTGTGTGCAGAGTCGAGAGAACCAAATGTCCCGTTTCCGCAGCCACGACAGCGATGCGCATGGTCTCCCCATCTCGCATTTCACCAACCACGATGACGTCCGGCGCTTGCCGCAGCGCTGCGCGCAAAGCCGTCGGGAAGTCGGACGCATCTGTTCCGATTTCCACCTGCTCAACCACGCTCCGCAGGTGCTTGTGCTCGTACTCGATGGGATCTTCGATGGTCACGATGTGGCGCGCTTCCCGCGCGTTGATTTCCTGGATCAGCGCGGAAAGCGTGGTGGATTTGCCTGAGCCCGCCGGACCGCCAATCAATACCAGTCCCCGAGGCAAGTGCGCAAGGTTCGCGACCGATGGAGGCAAGTGCAACTCCTCTAGTCTTGGCACGCTCTTGGGTAGCGCGCGAATCGCCGCGGCCGCACGTCCGCGCTCACGATGAAGGTTGATTCGGAAACGCCCGAGTCCTTCAATGCGATAGGACGAGTCGGCAATCAGCGTGTCCCGGTAGAGCCGCAAAGCGTGATGCGAGAGTGCCGGAAGGACAGCCGCCTCGATCTCCGCGCCATCCATTGACACAGGCTCCAACTTGCGCACCTCGCCTTGCACGCGTACACAAGGTGGTGCGTCTTCAACCAGCAAGAGATCGCTTCCGCCTTTCTCCACTAGAATGTTCAGCCATTGATCGAGCCGCGCCGTCGCGGCTGAGTCAGTGCTCTGCGCATAGCCCCCAGCTCCGAGTTCCTTTGCCAGGTCGTTCAGTCTCTCCGGATTCTCCATCGCTGCCTCTTAGATTAGACGCGCAACAGGGAAGTCTGGCCCACGAGACCTTCAAAGTCCAGCCAGTTTCCGCGGGCTAATGGCCCTCACATGCGGCGGCGCGGTTGAGCAGGAATTCGCGTTCGCGGGCGTTTTGCGTAAGTGTTGCCGCGCGTTGGAACTCCGTCTGAGCTTCGGTAAAGCGGCCCAGTTTGAAAAGGAAGTCGCCGCGCACGCTGGGCAACAAGTGGTAAGCCTTGAGAGAAGGCTCCGAAGTGAGCGTGTCAGTGAGTTCCAGACCGGCGGCGGGACCAAACGCCATCGCTACGGCAACGGCGCGGTTCAGCTCCACCACCGGCGAAGGTGTGAGCTGCGCCAAAGCATCATATAGCGCCGCAATACGGTGCCAATCGGTTTCCCCGGCCGTGCGCGCACGAGCGTGACACGCGGCGATGGCGGCCTGCAAACCGTAAGGCCCGAGCGCTCCACCGAGTTTCTCGGCGCGGTCGAGCGCCGCAAGACCACGCCGGATAAGGAGCTGATCCCAGCGCGTGCGGTCCTGATGGAGCAGCAAAATTGGCTCGCCGCGTGGCCCGGTTCGCGCATGCAGCCGCGACGCCTGAATCTCCATTAGCGCAACAAGGCCATGCACTTCCGGTTCCAGTGGTGCAAGCTCCGCGAGGATGCGGCCGAGCCGCAGCGCGTCTTCGCAAAGCGCAGGGCGCATCCAATCTTCGCCCGAAGTTGCGGAGTATCCTTCGTTGAAAATGAGATAAATCACTTCGAGCACAGACGACAATCGAGCAGCCAGGTCCGGGCCGCGGGGAACTTCAAAGGGAACGCGGGCCTCGGTAAGCGTGCGCTTGGCGCGAACGATACGCTGTGCGACGGTTGGCTCCGGTACGAGGAAGGCGCGGGCAATTTCTTGTGTGGTCAGGCCGCCGAGTAAGCGAAGCGTGAGCGCGAGGCGCGCTTCCGTGGAAAGAACTGGATGGCAGGAGATAAACACAAGACGGAGCAGATCGTCGTTGATCTCGTGGTTCTCGGGGATATCGAAACTCGCCATGGCCATGTCTTGTTGTGACTTGAGCTCGCGGCCAAGTTCCTCATGTTTGCGTTCAAGGAGCTTGTTGCGTCGAAAGAGATCGATGGCGCGGTGTTTCGCGGTGGCCATCAGCCAAGCGCCCGGATTGTCCGGAATACCGGACTCCGGCCAGCGCTCCAGAGCGATGACCAGAGCGTCTTGGGCGAGCTCCTCGGCCAGGCCTACATCGCGGACAATGCGTGCGAGGGCCGCGATGAGCCTGGCCGACTCGATTCTCCAGACGGCGTCAATGACGCGATGCGTTTCGGTGGATGACACGGCAGCCCTTCAAGATAAAACAGAGGCTTTGCGAAAGGAAGCGCTGCCGTGTTGGGGCGTGAACCCATCAGGAATTCGCCGCAGCGGCGGCCGGTGCGCAAGTATCGGCTTCGTAAATCTGGCGAAGCTCGCACTCACCGTCTCCTGCTACTCGGAGGAACTGCCTGGCCAATTCGATGGCTTCTTCCTTGGAGTTTGCCTTCAGGATCGCGAAGCCGCCAACAATCTCCTTGGATTCGGTGAAAGGGCCGTCGGTCACGCTTAGCTTGCCTCCGGACGAGCGAACGCGTGCGCCAAACTTAGTCGGCAAGCAACCCTCCGTGGCGAGCAGCCAACCGGCCTTAAAGCCTTCCTCCACCAGCTTGCCCATGGTGGCCATTTCCTCTTGGGAAGGAGGAGCTGCTCTTTCCACGTGTTTGTAAATACTCAGGAATCGCATGGTTTATTCTCCTTGGGTTTTGAATTTTGTCGCGAACTAAGCCCCTGCTATTTTCTTCTGGAGTTCCGGGGGAAAGTCAGTATTTTCGAATACCTGGCGAATCTCCATTATTCCGTTTTCTGGCAATGGGCATCGCTTAGCCCACACAAGTGCCTCCTCCTGCGAGCTCACCTGAATGAGCCAGAATCCCGCGATCACTTCCTTGGCTTCCGTAAATGGTCCGTCGGTTACGATTTTCTTTCCGCCCGTCACTCGGATACGGAATCCCTTGGACGTTGCATGGAGCCCTTCCGCAGAAAGAAGCACTCCAGCTTTCTTCATTTCGTCGTTATACTCCCTCATTGCGGTCACGATTTCTTTGTTGGGAGCGGCCGCTAACTTCTCCAATGGCTCCGGTGGCGCTGGCAGTAGCATCATGAATCGCACGATTGTTTCTCCTTTGGAGTCAGATTTGGGGGCCGGTTCCGAAATCTCAGTCCAGCCCTCTATCATCACGACGAACTGCGACTTGCGGAATCGACACCGATTTCTATTTTTTCTTGGAAAGCTCTTTCCCCAATTCGCGGGCGCGGTCGACCGCCTCGCCGGGGCCGAAATCCTCCAATTCGAAAAACTGGCGGATCTCAATCTCGCCGTCCTGCTCATGGGGATTAGGCGCGCGCTTGGCCCATTCAATTGCTTCTTCCCGGGATTTCACCTGAATAATCCAATAGCCAGCGATCAGTTCTTTGCTTTCCGCGAATGGTCCATCTACCACTGTCTTCTTGCTCCCAGAGAACTTGATGCGGGCGCCTTTTGAGCTGGGGTGGAGCCCCGCGAGATCGAGGAGCACTCCCGCTTTCATCAGCTCCTCGTTGTACTTGCCCATCGCGGAAAGGAGTTCTTCACTGGGCAGCTTGCCTGCTTCCGAGTCTTTACTAGCCTTGACGATCATCATGAATCGCATGGATGTTGCTCCCTTGGTTTGTTTGGAGCTGATCCCGCTGGTTGTTGACCAGCCAAACCGGCTCCTACTCTAACGTCGAATGAGGGCCAGTCAAATCGACCTGGAAATCCGGAATATTCCCTTGGTTTGGCCTCCTGGGCCCAAAACAATGAGACGCTATGCTCCAGCCAGTGTCAGGAACTGCCACAATACAGAGACCTGAAGAAGACCTTCCAAAAGCCTTAAATGGCCGAAGGCGCAGGATTGGAGTATATGCCACGCTGCCAGAAGGATCGAAGGTAGCGCCTCTAACGTCATCTTTAGCGAGATGCTGAAAACGCAGACCAACCCAGTGGTGATCTGCTCCATACCGACTAGCCCAGCCAGCCCTAAAATGGCAAACGCAGCTCCCCTTACTGCGCCAGTTATCCTCGACTTCGTTTCTTGCGTCGCCATGATCCCCTCCCCCATCACTTTTGTTGATTCTGTATACATGTCGAACAGGGAAGGGCAAAATCGACATGCTCGAGCGGTTTACCTGACTTTGCTAGCTCTAGGTTTCACTGCGACTTCGAGGTGATGGGACTCCATCAAGGAGGTTCTTCCGCTCCTCGAAAGAGACGGTGTTTCTTCTTGACAATCTTACCGCAGGCGTACATCTTGGTGGGCTTTGTGCCCTCTCCCATTTACGACCGTGGGAGGAACGAGCAAATACACACAAAAATGACCAAGGTTCGGCTCTGCTTCCACGATCGTTGTTTTGACGGCACGGCTTCAGCCGCTCTCTTTTACCGCTTTTATCGGGAGAAGTTCGACAAAGGCGCCGAATTTCAGTTCACCGGCATGACCCACCGGGCGGCTCAACCTTGGGAAGATGGCATTTTCGACGGCGATGAAAATGTTATTGTGGACTTCAAATATTCCAATTCACCGAGAGTGACCTGGTGGTTCGACCATCATCAGAGCGCATTCTTGACGTCCGCCGACGCTGAGCAATTCCGCAAGCAGACGCGCGAGCACATGTTTTACAAGCCCGATTACAAGTCCTGCACTAAGCTGATCGCCACAGTAACCCAGGAAAAATTTGGCTTTGACACCGCGTCTCTCGCGGATTTGATTCATTGGGGCGACATCATCGATGGTGCACAGTATCCGACGCCGCAAGCGGCGGTGGAATTGACCGAACCGGCGACGCAACTCGCCCTGGTGATCGAGGCTGCGCCGGAAAATGGCCTGCCCGCGCAAATCATTCCTGACCTCGCTTACCGCCCGCTCAGCGAAATGGTCAAGCTGCCTCTCGTTGCCAAACATCTAGGACCGCTGCTCGAGCGTCATCGCCGCTCCATTGACATTCTGCGCCAGCGCATCGATGCGCGCGACGGAGTGATTTTCTTTGACGTTAGCGATCTGGACCTGGAAGGCTACAACAAATTTATTCCTTACTTGCTGCATCCGGAGTGCGTCTATTCGGTGAGCGTGAGCGCCTCGCCGGTTCGCGCGAAAGTTTCTCTCGGAACCAATCCTTGGAACCAGGCTACCGCCAACCAGAATTTGGCTTCTCTCGCAGAAAAGCACGGCGGCGGAGGCCATCCGCGCGTCTCTGCGATTTCGTTTGATCCCGGAAATCTCGCGCACGCACGCGAAGTGGCGCACGACTTGGCAGCCGCACTCCGCAAAAAAAGCCCGTGATTTCGCGATTTTTCGCGCTCCTCCGCGCATCGACAAATTCTCGCGCACCATGTAAAATTCTTTCATCCTTCCGTGGACCGGTAGCTCAATGGTAGAGCAGCTGACTCTTAATCAGCGGGTTGGAGGTTCGAGTCCTCCCCGGTTCACCACT
>DATFRZ010000115.1:0-25911 GCA_035262885.1 Candidatus Acidiferrum sp. | reverse complement strand
CAGCAGCAAGAGATTTCCTGTTCGAAGTGCGCAGGCAAGCGCAACGCGATACAGCTCTCGGTTTTCAGCGCTGGAAACGGCTCCGCGAACGGCGCGTTTGGGCAGTCATCCAACGGTTTTTCCGGCGGCGGTTGCTGCGGCGGTGGTTGTGTCTGCCACTAACCTCAAATAACGGCACCGGTGGCACAGGTTTTAGCCTATGCCTTTGGGCAAAAACTCCGAGGTTCTGCGCCACTGGGCTCTCACCAAACTTCACATCGAAGCATCTATTCGTCATTCTTAGATTCAGAGGCCGCTCATGCTCATCAGCCCTACTTCTCTTCTGTTGTTCGTTACCGGCGCCGCCGTTCTCCTTGTAATTCCTGGTCCAGCGGTGACTTACGTCGTGAGCCGGAGCATCGGACACGGACGCGCCGCCGGCCTCGTTTCCGTCCTGGGCATCGTAGTGGGAACCCTGTGCCATGTCGTTGCAGGCGCTCTGGGCATTTCTGCGGTGTTGGCCTCCTCCGCGCTGGCTTTCCAATTTGTGAAGTATGCCTGCGCGGGGTATCTGATCTATTTGGGAATGAAGACTCTGCTCACCAAAGATCAGCAATGGCTGGCTGAGACGGGAGGCGAAACGCGCCTGGCACGGATTTTTGGTGCGGGCTTTCTGGTGAATTTACTCAATCCAAAAACTGCGCTCTTTTTCCTGGCGTTCTTGCCGCAATTCGTGGACCCGGCGCGCGGTCACGTCACGCTTCAAATCTTGCAACTGGGGATCCTGTTTGCGCTGATGGGTTGGTGCAGCGATTCGACCTACGCTTTGATTGCTGGGACTGTGGCCGAGCGCATTCGCGGCAGCCTGCGTTTGCGCCGCATCCAGCGCCGGGTTTCCGGCGGCGGATTGATCGCGCTCGGTTTGGCATCTGCCTTCTCGGGCGCAAGATCGAAATAAGGGGGGCAGACCAGGCCATAAACTACTTTGCAGCGCAAAGCTTAAAGTATGACGTTAGGTGCGGGCTGTAACCCATTGTAAAGAAGCAGGTTGGAAAGATTTACCCTGTATATTCTTCCCCCGATGGCCTGCCAACGGCGGTAGACTGTCGCTGTCTACTTTTCGCATGACGACGCCTCCCAATCCGCCTCCTTCCGCTTTTGACGCGCATCATCCGCCGGCCACGGCCATCCTTGACAAGTGCGTCCATTGCGGTTTTTGCCTGCCCGTGTGCCCCACCTACGTTCTCTGGGGGCAAGAAATGGATTCACCGCGCGGCCGCATCTACCTGGTGAAGCTCGCGGCCGAAGGCTCCGCGCAGATGACCCCCAAGTGGGTCAGCCACTTCGACACCTGCCTCGGATGCATGGCTTGCATGACCGCGTGCCCTTCTGGGGTGGATTACGGCAAGCTCATCGAAGCCACGCGCGCGCAAATCGAGCGCAATTTCCCGCGCACTGCCTCCGAAAAACGCCATCGCCATTTTTTGTTCGAGACGTTCACGCGGCCGGATCGCTTGCACCGTTTGCGCGCGCCACTTCTCGCTTATCAAAAATCAGGATTGCAAGCCCTTGCTCGTAGTTTGGGGCTGCTCAAGCTGCTCCCCAAGGAATGGCAGACCATGGAAGCTCTGCTGCCCCGGCTCGCTCCGCAACAGGTCGTCCCGGAAGTCACTCCCGCCGTTGGCACAAAACGTCGCCGCGTCGGGCTGCTCCTTGGCTGCGTGCAGCGAGAATTCTTCTCGCAGGTGAACGCCGCTACGGCTCGCGTTCTCGCCGCCGAAGGCTGCGAGGTTGTCGCCCCGCAAGCGCAAACCTGCTGCGGCGCTTTGCTCGTCCACGCTGGAGAAGAAGCATCCGCCATTGATCTCGCCAGGAAAACCATCGATGTGTTCGAGCAAACCAACGTGGAAACCATTGTCACCAATGCGGCTGGATGCGGTTCCAACGTGAAGGAATACGCTCACCTGCTCCGCGACGATCCCGAATACTCCGAACGCGCGCGAAATTTCTCAGCTAAGTGCAAGGACATCAGCGAAATCCTCGCCGAACTCGAACCTCGCAGCCCTCGCCATCCGTTAAGAGTGCGCGTGGCGTTTCACGATTCCTGCCATTTGCAACACGCGCAAGGCGTGCGTTCGCAACCGCGCGCTTTGCTCGTGAGCATTCCCGGTCTCGAGCTCGCCGAGATTCCGGAAGCCGCCATCTGCTGCGGCTCCGCAGGAATCTACAATCTCGTGCAACCCGACGCTGCCAAATCTCTCGGCGATCGCAAAGCGAACCTCATTGCTCAGCTGAAAGCCGACGTCGTCGCCACAGGAAATCCCGGCTGCGTCCTCCAGCTCCAATCCTCTCTCGCGCACCAACATCACAAGACACCGGTAGTCCACACGATTCAAATTCTGGATGCCTCTCTCCATGGTCGGCCGCCCGATACTCTACGAGGATAGTTTCAAGGCGGGCATTGTCCGCGAAAAGCGGCAACCCAAGACGGAACGCGTCGTGCTGAGCTTGCTTGCCGCAGGCCGGCGCGGCGAAGCATCTCAACGCCAACATCGTCTAGGCACCCCGACCGAGAGAGGCCCTTCCGGGTGAGCCGTCACTCAAACGGAATCCCTGTCTTCTTAGAAATGTCCCGCAAATCTTCAATCACCGGCAAGATCAGCGGCACTCCATTCTTGCGCCGAACTTGTTCGGCTTCGCGCTCCGGATCGCCCGGAATCAGCGGGCCGTTCGTGCCCGGAGCCGGTTTCGTGGCGCGAAACACGCGAACATATTCGTCGATCTGCCGCTTGAATTCGTCCGCGTCAATGAAGCCGTCAATGCGCATCGCCCCAAAGAAATGCCCGATGCCTTTCCCCACGCCGCGTTTGGGGATTTCTTGGCGCAACGCAAACGGCGGCGCAAACGGTCCCCAGTTCGCTCCGCTCAGCGGACCGCACAAAATGTCCACCATCATTGCCAGTGCGTACCCTTTGTGCCCGCCACGCTCACGCTCCGAACCGAGCGGCAGCATCGCGCCGCCATCAATCAGCTCATCCGGGCTTGTCGTGTTGCGCCCTTCGCGATTGATCGCCCAGCCTATTGGAATCGCCTCGCCTTTGCGCCGCGCAATTTCGATTTTTCCGTACGCTGCAGCGCTCGTCGCTAAATCAATCACTATGGGAGGTTCCTCTTTTCCGGGAAACGCAATGGCAATCGGATTCGTGCCGAGCATGCGTTCCGCGCCCCACAGCGGCGCAACCAATTTCGTGGAATTGGTCATGGCCCAGCCGATCAAATCGCGCTCGAGCGCTTGCAAAACGTAATAGCCGGCAATGCCAAAATGATTCGTATTGCAAACGCTGACCCAGCCCGAGCCGGCTTTTTCCGCCATGTCCATGGCGATGCGGTTTGCCTGCGGGCCGACCACCAAGCCCAGGCCATTGTTGCCGTCCACCGTCGCGGTGCTCGCCGTCGAGCGCACAATTTTGATTTTCGCCTTGGGATTGATGTGTCCTTCGATGAGCATGCCGAAATAGCTGTACATGCGCGCGACCCCGTGCGAATCGATCCCGCGCAAGTCCGCGCACGCCAACACGTCGGCGGCTTGCTCCGCGTCATGTTTGGGCAGCTGAAAATGCAAGAACACGCGTGTGCAAAATTCGCGCAGCTTCTCGACAGGATAAATCCCGGATTCGATTTCAGCCATGTTTCTCCAAACGCGGCGCTTAGGCGGGCAGGCATTCTCCGCGGGTTTCGGCGCCAAAAGGGACGAGCAGCAAGCCAATCGCGAACGCAATCGAAGTCAGAGCCACTGGGATCCCTAGCGAACCATGGCGCTGAACGCCGGCGCCAACGAGAAAGGTGATTCCCGCGCCTGCAAAACGCGCGAACGAGGTGGAAAACGCAAACGCGCTCGCACGGCACTCTGTAGGATACTGCTCCGGCAGCCAAAGCGTATAGACCGCGAAATTTGCTCCGCCGAATCCCAAGAAGAAAAGGCAGGCGAAGAACCAGGGCAACGCCTCCGCGCCAAGATAGAAAACTTTTCCAAACGTGAGTGCGATGAACGCGAGCATGAGCGAGAAGTAAAACCCCAGCGCGCCGCGACGCCCGAATTTCTCGGCGAGCCACGGCATGGCCAAGCAGCCCAGAATTGTTGCAAACGAAACCAGCATTGCCGCCCGCGAAGCAAGCCGCGCCGCTTGTGGGCCAATTGTTCCGGCTGCTTCTGCCAGCGTTGTCACAGCCGCCGGAACGTAAACCGTCCCTGCCCACAATCCGCAAATGGATGCCAGCATGTACAACGAATTCAGAATCGTTCTCCGCCGCAGCGCCCTCGAAAAGAGCGCCGCAAACGGCTGCCAAATCTGCCAGGAACGCACCACATCCGCTTTCGTCTTCCAGCGCGCCGGCTCTGTCACTCCATGACGCACCCACGCCAGCAAAAGAGCGGGCAATCCACCCAGCGCAAACATCACGCGCCAAGCGTAGCTGCCGAAGTAGGTGCCGATTCCGTGGTTGAGAATCGCGGCCAGAAAAGTTCCGACATAATATCCTGTGTGCATGTACCCCGCACCGACGCGGCGCCGACCTTCCGGCCACTCTTCGGCCACAAACGTTCCACCCATGGCCCATTCGCCGCCGATGCCGATTCCCGCAAGCAGCCGCAAAACCGCCAGTTGCCAAACAGTGGTAACGATCGCGCTGAGAAAAGTGAAAACGGAATACCACACAATCGTCAGCATCAGCGTCCGAACGCGACCGAACTTATCTCCCACCGGCCCCCACAAAAACGCCAGTCCCCACCCAAACAAAAACAGCGCAAACAGCAATCCGCCGTAAAAGCCGATGTTGCCTTTCGTGGGGGCAATTCCTGAGTGCGGCAAGAGGTCGCGCAGCGAAGGAACGAGCACCAGCGCATAGATGAACGAATCCATCCCATCAAGCGCCCAGCCTCCCCAGGAAGCCCAGAACCCGCGAATCTGGTTTCGCGTCAGCGGAATCGCCGCTGCTAGTTTTGCGCTCGAGAGACGCTCCGCAACATTCATGACAGCGGGACTATATCACGCGCGACTGCATTTCACCGGTAGCCACGCCAGAAGAAAACAATCGTCATGGCGCAGCCGACGAGAATCACGAAGCCTTTCACCCACGATTGCGGCAGCTTCTGCGCGTAGTGCGCCGTGGAATAGCCGCCAAGCACCGAGCCAGCGGTCATGACGACCGCCTGTGGCCAGACAATCGCTTTCGTCAGAACGAATGTGACGGTCGCAACGCCGTTGATCACACCTCCCAGCCGCACCTTCAGCTTGTTCATCGCGTGAATGTCGGTCATGCCCAGCGCCGCAAGCATGGCCAGGTTCATGATGCCGATCCCACCGCCGAAATAGCCGCCGTACACCGCAACGAGCAGTTCAAAAGTCGATGCGCCCGCCACCGCGGTGTTACTGGCGTCGTGCGAGATTCCCGCCGAAATGCGGCCGGTCAAATGCTTACCAAACGCGAAGAGCAATGTCGCGCCCAACAGCAGCCAGGGAATCACGCGAAGAAACGTTTTCGCCGGCGTGTGAATCAAGAGAATTGCACCCGCAAGGCCGCCAACGAGGCTGGTAATTGCCAGGGGAATCAAGATGCGGATAGGAATGTTCAGTCTTTGGGGATAAGCGTTGCCGCTCGCGGTAGTTCCTACCCATAGCGCAAGCGTGTTCGTCGCATTCGCTGGAATCGCCGGAACACCGGTGAACAGTAGCGCTGGAAACGCCACAAAACTGCCGCCCCCGGCCACGGCGTTGATGCCGCCTCCGAGAGCGCCCGCAAAGAAAAGAAAAATGGCAGTCTGCAGGTTCAAGCAGCGGTTGTATCACGACTTCGAAGGGTTCTCCAGCCGAGGACAAAAGCATAGTCTGCGAATCTCTTCCTTGCGCCACTGCTTTCCCTCCGCCAGCCCCGGCTGAGCGGCCCCTTCGGTTTTCATTCGTAACCTCGAGAATGGGAACCGCGTATAAAATAGCAGTATGAGAATTTTGTTGTTCAGTGGCAAAGGCGGCGTGGGCAAGACTAGTCTTGCGGCGGCCACCGGTCTGAGGCTGGCCGAGCTTGGCTACCGTACGCTGGTAATGAGTATTGATCCCGCGCACAGCCTGGCGGATTCCTTCGACCTGGACACGGACTTATTCCACTCTCAGACGGCCGATCCCCTTGCAATTAACGACCGCCTTTCGATTCTGGAATTGAACATTCAGAAGGAAGTGAAGCGGCACTGGCAGGAAATCTCCTCCTACGTTATCTCCGTGCTGCGAACTACTGGGATCAGCGAAGTCGAAGCCGAGGAATTGGCGATTCTGCCGGGCATGGAAGAACTCAGCGCGATGATGTACATCAACCAATACCGGCGCGAAAACCGGTATGACGTTGTGGTGCTCGACGCGGCGCCTACAGCGGAATCGATGCGCTTCATCAGCATGCCTACTACGCTCGACTGGTACATGAAGCATATCTTCCCGTTTCAGCGGAACCTGCTCAAAGCGGTTCGCCCCATCGCCAATCGAGTGGCTCCTTTTGAGCTGCCCACCGACAATTATTTTGCCAACATTCGCGCCCTCTTCGAGAAACTGGAGGGCGTCAACGAAATCATGGAGGACCCGAAGACCACGTCCGTGCGCCTGGTCACCAATCCGGAAAAGATGGTCCTTCGAGAAACGCAGCGGGCTTTCGTGTATTTTTCGCTGCACGGATTGACGGTGGACACGGTGATCGTGAACCGCGTGCTTCCGCATGAGGTCAAGGACATATGGTTCAACGAATGGCACAGCTCGCAGGACAAGGTGCAGCGCGAGCTGGAAGAATATTTCGCACCGGTGCGCGTGCGGCGTGTGCCGCTTTTTGCCCACGAGGTCCTCGGCCAGCAGCGTCTCCAAGAAGTTGCTAAAGTGCTGTATGCTGAGGGGGAAGATCCGTCTGCAGTGACGCAGACAGAAAAGCCCTATACCTTTGAGAAACGGAACGGAAGATACGAGATCAGGCTCCGTGTGCCGTTCGCCACGAAGAGTGAGATAGGGCTGTTCAAGAAGGGCGACGAGCTTGTTGTGGAGATAGGGACCTTGCGGAGACACATTGGGCTGCCGCGCTCGATGGCAACCCTGGTGCCATCGCGGGCGCGCCTCGAGAGTCGAGTTCTCACCATCGAAATGAAGGAGGCACAATGAGCGAACAGGAAGGCACTCAGCAGAATGCCGGGCAGTCCGTAACGTACGAGCGCTGTCTGTGCCGCGAGGTTGTGGACCAAATGCGCTATTTCCTAAGCGTCTCTCCTCAGGTGCGCGAACACTTCACAAATTCGCGAATTGAGTTTCTCAAGGGAATTCGCGCCATGATTGACAGCCGGATCGAGCAGTTGTCCAAGACCGGCCCGCACGGCACGAAGATCGCGGTCGAATAGCTGATCTTGCGTCGGACTCTAATGAAGCGGCAGGAGGGAACTGTCTGCGGACCTGAGCCGCGCATCGATGTCGTCCAATACAGAATCGAGATCGGCGAGCGTGTCAACAACGTAATGCGCCCCGGCCCGCTGGAGTTCCGCGCGGGCGTTGCCAATGCGCAAGTCACGTTCCTTCGGGGAGAGCGTCTGAAACTCCGCATACGAAAGCCCAATCGCGTTTCCCGTAGCGGCTATGCCAACCGACCACGTCCCCGCATGGATTCCTTCGTGGATATCCGCGGGCGTATCGCCAACTTTCGCGATAGACGCCATCGGATAGACCTGCAACCTAACGGCGTTCTCATAGACCATGAACGGGCCGGGCCGGGCCGAGCCCACGTCTTCCGGCGAGACGCTACAATCGGGCCGATACCCTGCTTTCGCGCTGGTTTCCACGAGCAGGTCGAGGATCTCGCGCGTATACCCTGTCGTCGATCCAATTTTCAAGCCGCGTTTGCGAAAGCGTTGCACGCTCTCCACGACGCCAGGAATGAGCGTCGAGTATTCCGCCAAGCACGAAAGCTGCAGCGGGACGAACATCTCGTACAAAACATCTGCTTCGTCGGGCGTGGGAAGTCTCCCGCGGACGGCTCGCCACGCCTCGCGTACTCTCGGCATGGAAAGGATGCGCGCGATGTGTTCTTTCTTCGCCAAGCCCATATCGCGCCGCACTTCGTCTTCGCCCAGGGAAATCCCAACGCTCTCAAACACTCGCTGAATTGTCCGTGCGGGGGCGAGGCTTCCGAAATCCACCGTAGTGCCCGCCCAATCCAACACCAGGGCCTTCAGCCTGTTCGCTGGGATCGTATGCGGCGGGAGGTTCGGATTCAGAAGATTCACGCGGCCGCACTTTTTCCCTGAAGAGCTTGCTCGGCGATGCCAAACGACATAGTCATGCCAAGGCCGCTGGTCACAACAACCAGGCGAACTCCCTCGACAGGCGCTAGGCTAACGTAGGCGTGCTCGGGATGCCTGGCATAAACGCCCTGCCAGCTTTCTCCAATCTCAAGCGTTGGTACCCTCAGATACTGCCGCGCATAGTCGAGAATCAGACGATTCACTGCCGGTTTATCAAAGATGTCCACCGCCAGCCCATGCTCATGGCTGTCGCCAATAGTTAGCTCTCCGCGAGCGGTCTGCGAAACCATGACGTGGATTCCCCACTTTTCGAACTCGGGAGTTTCGCGCGCGATGCGCTCCTTCAAAGCCTGCAGACTGGTGCACACCTGAAACGTGGCATAGTGCTTGAAGGTCAGGCCGAAGGCCAAAGAAGGACCGAGCGCCCATCGTTCCGGCTGCGGCAAGGTCCGCATCATTTGCAGCTTGCAGCGCGTTATGCCGCTTTGACGAAAATACTCGGGAAACAGCGTCTGAAAATCGTCGCCGCTCGCCACGATAATCGCATCCGCGTCCCACATTTGGCCTCCGGCTTGGAGGCGGGACGTCTCGACTTTTTGCACCGCCGTATTGAACAAGAACTGCACACCGTATCGCTCGCCAAGAAACTCAGGGAGGCTGCTGACGACCTGCCGCGGATCAACGGTCATTTCGGTGGGGCTCCAAAGAGCCCCGAGAAGAGCTTCGCGTCGTACGGCGCGACTCCGCTTCAGTGTTTCGTCCGCAGATAACCACGCGCAGTCATAGCCGAGCGATGGCGCCCGCTCACTGAACTCGCGACCAACGGCAGCTTCATCTTCTCGATACGCCACGTGGAGGGAGCCAGTCGCCAAGAAAGGCAGCTTGGCTTCCCGCAAAGCCTCCAGCCAAATCTCGCGACTCCGGAGAGCCAAATTGCGCAAAGGGCCCACGGGTTGACCAATGGGCCAAATCATGCCGAAGTTGCGAATGGAAGCTCCCATCGCCGCCGGGCTGCGCTCGAAGACCGCAACCTTGCGGCCGGACCGCGCCGCAACGTAGGCGTGAGCCAGTCCTATGATCCCCGCTCCAACAATTGCGACATCCACTTTCTCGTGGCTCACGACGGAACTCCTCGCCCGACCTTCGACTGTCCGAGCCGTGGGGCCTCGAAGATAACGCAACGCGCGCGAAAACACTATGAAAGGGGAGACTGACAAAAGAGGGCGCGAAATTGCGCATCGAGATCCAAGCGGAGGTTGGACGTTGATTTCTGGCTGGTTCTCCCTAACAGCCGAAGTCCAGCCAGCACTTCCCTGATCCTGTTTTCGCCAAGTCCTTTCTTGACAATACCGGCGGACACGTATATGAACTCGGCGTCTCCGAAGCCCTTCCGCTGCGAAAATGTGGGTCGCCCAGCTTACTGCCAGGTCACAGAGGGGATTCAACGGGCGGGGGCAAGATATAGCTCGAGCAGGTGTGCCTAGGTGTCGCTCCTAAGAGCGAACAGCCCAGCGCATACCTGTGCGAGTGGAACTTCGAGGAGGATCCATGGCTAGCCGGGCAGACGCCATTGCTCTAGGCGGCACCCCAGACTACAGCATCTGGCGCGTCATTCTCGCGTCCTCCGTGGGCACCATGATCGAGTGGTACGACTTTTACATCTTTGGCAGCTTGGCAGCCGTTCTTTCTCCCAAGTTTTATCCCGCTGGGAACGACACGATTGCGCTGATTGCTTACCTGTCCACCTTTGCCGTAGGGTTCCTCGTACGTCCGTTCGGCGCGCTGTTCTTTGGCCGCATCGGCGATCTTGTCGGCCGCAAATACGCCTTTTTGGTCACTCTGACGATTATGGGAGGCGCAACCGCCATCATCGGGTTTCTGCCAACCTTTGCCACGGCCGGCTGGTTCGCCCCGTCCACGCTTCTGTTCATCCGCGTTTTGCAAGGGCTGGCCTTGGGGGGCGAGTACGGCGGCGCGGCAGTCTACGTTGCCGAGCATGTGCCCGACGGCAAACGCGGCTTCTACACCAGCTTCATCCAAATTACCGCGACGCTGGGACTTTTCGTTTCGCTCATTGTGATCCTGGCGACGCAATCTTCCATGACGAAAGAAGCTTTCTCGGCCTGGGGTTGGCGTATTCCGTTCCTTCTTTCCATCATCCTCGTGTCCATCTCGCTGTACATCCGGCTGAAGATGAAGGAGTCGCCGATATTCACTTCGATCAAGACCGCCGGCATGGCCTCTTTGCAGCCGCTGAAGGATGCCTTTGGCAAGTGGGACAACCTCAAGCGCGTCCTCATTTCCCTTCTGGGCGCGACCGCAGGCCAAGGCGTTGTGTGGTATACGGGGCAGTTTTACGCGCTGTTCTATCTGCAGACGATTCTGAAAGTCAATGCGACCACCGCCAACTACGTCATCGCTGGCGCCCTCTTGCTGGGAATGCCATTTTTTACGGTGTTTGGGGCGCTATCCGACCGTATCGGTCGGAAGAAAATCATGATGGCCGGCTGCCTGATAGCGGTTCTGACGTACGTTCCGATTTATAAAGCCATGCAAAACGCCGCCGGCAACAATGTGGAAACGGTCACCTCGGCAAAAAACAAAGTGACGGGAGCGATCGCCTTGACGCCTCAGACGCGCGATGCGTCCGGAAATCTTGTTCCAGCAAAAGAGGCGGTGAATCCCAACCTTCCCATGCTGGTGGTCTTGGTCTTCCTCCAGGTCATTTACGTCTGCATGGTGTACGGACCGATCGCAGCGTATCTTGTAGAGGCGTTTCCCGCAAAGATACGCTATACCTCGCTTTCGCTTCCTTATCACATAGGGAACGGAGTGTTCGGCGGCCTCGTGCCGCTTATCGGGTTGTCTTCTTGCGCCGCCACCGGCAACATCTACGCCGGTCTCTATTATCCGATGGTTGTCGCCAGCATGACGTTCATCGTCGGCAGCCTGCTGCTCAAAGAAACGCATGGCCATCGCATCTGGGATGAAGTTGGCGGCATGAAGTAGCCAAGGGTCGCGCCTGACCGCCGCGCCGATTGACGAGTGCCCTTGCGCGGGAGCATCATTTTTTGGCGGACGAGTTCTTCTATTCTTGAAGAAAGCGCCCGAATCATACTGTCCCACGTCGTGCGTTTGAAATTCATCGATCTTCCAAGGGAGCCGCCACCGTGGCCACACCGCGTCAGAAACTCAGCACGAAAGACCCGAAGAACAGGCAGAAACTTAGCGAAGCGCAAATCGCCGTGCACTGGAAGGAGGAGGAATACTATCGCCCTCCCAAAAGGTTTATCGAGCAGGCAAATCTGAAAGATCCTGCCTTCGTCAAGAGGTTCAGCGAAAAGAACTTTCCGGCGTGCTTCGATCACTACGCTTCGCTTCTGGATTGGGACAAAAAGTGGAATAAAACGCTGGACACCAGCAATCCTCCCTTCTGGAAATGGTTCGTGGGCGGAAAGCTGAACGCATGCTACAACTGCGTGGATCGCCACCTCGCGAAGTACAAAAACAAAGCCGCCCTCATTTTCGTTCCCGAGCCCGAGGGCGAAGCCACCACGGTCATCACCTATCAGGAGTTGTACAGGCGCGTGAATGAAACTGCGGCGCTGTTGCGCGATTTCGCCGGATTGAAAACCGGCGACCGCGTCACCATTCACATGCCGATGATTCCCGAGCTGCCCATCACGATGCTGGCCTGCGCACGCCTGGGCGTCGTCCATTCCGTGGTTTTCGGCGGATTCAGCGGCGAGGCTTGCGGTCTGCGCGCCGCCGATTCCGGCAGCCGCGTGCTGATTTACGCCGACGGGTACTGGCGCAACGGCAAGTGGGTGGATCACAAGGCGGCTGCGGAAATCGCGGTGAGAACCGCGGAAAAAGAAGGCCAGCACATTGACAGAGTTCTCGTATGGAAGCGCTACTGGACGCGGTACGGCTCGGAAACGCCCCTGATGAAGGGCCGTGACTATTTCGTCGAAGAGGTTCTCAAGGAGTATCAGGGTCAAACCGTCGAGCCCGTCTCCCAGGACACGGAAGCTCCGCTGTTCCTGATGTACACCAGCGGCACCACAGGCAAGCCTAAAGGGTGCCAGCATCGCACCGGCGGCTATCTCGCTTACGTGACGGGCACCGCGAAGTATTACCAGGACATTCATCCCGAAGACGTCTATTGGTGCATGGCCGACATCGGCTGGATCACCGGCCACTCTTACATTGTTTATGGCCCGCTTTCACTCGCAGCCACCAGCGTCCTCTACGAAGGAGTGCCGCAATTTCCAGATGTCGGCCGTCCCTGGCGTATCGCCGAGCGCCTCGACGTCAATATCTTTCACACTTCGCCAACGGCGATTCGCATGTTGCGGAAGGCCGGCACGGAGGAGCCGAAGAAATACAATTACCATTTCAAGCACATGACCACGGTCGGCGAACCCATCGAGCCGGGAGTCTGGCAGTGGTATTACGACGTTGTCGGCAAACGCGAGGCCGTGATTGTAGACACCTGGTGGCAAACCGAAACCGGCGGTTTCCTCTGCACCACCAAGCCCGCGCTCGATCCGATGAAGCCTGGCAGCGCTGGTCCTCCGGCGCTTGGAATTTTCCCGGTGATTTGGGATGAGAACGGAAAAGAAGTGAAGCCCGGGTCGCAAGTCGCCGGAAATATCTGTATACGCAATCCCTGGCCCGGCATCATGCAAACGATTTGGGGCGACCCTGACCGTTTTGTGCGTCAGTATTACTCGAAGTACTGCAAGGACCCGAAAAGTAAGGATTGGCGCGATTGGCCGTATTACGCAGCGGACGGCGCGGTGCTTCCCGCCGATGGCTACTATCGCATTCTCGGCCGCGTGGATGACGTCATCAACGTGGCCGGCCACCGCCTGGGCACCAAGGAAGTCGAGTCGGCTTGCCTCACGATTCCCGAAGTTGCCGAAGCCGCTGTGGTTCCCGCGGTGGACGAAGTGAAGGGCCGCGTCCCGGTCGTGTACGTTTCGCTGAAGCCTGGCATCTCGCCGACCAAAGCCGTCCAGGAAAGAGTGGTCATCACCATAGAAACCATGATCGGCAAAATCGCTCGGCCCAAGAATATCCACATGGTTCCGGACATGCCGAAAACGCGCTCCGGAAAAATCATGCGCCGCGTTCTTGCCGCCATCGAGAACCACATGGATACCGGCGATATCACCACGCTCGCGAATCCCGACATCGTCGAGCAGATCCGAGTGCAGGTGCAGGGGCGCGAGGCCGCGAAGCTCCAGGAGGGCCCCGAAGACATCAAGCGCTTCGGCCAAGAATCGTAGGCCCTAATTCTTCGTGGCGTGCCCTACTTGCTTGACCTTCGCAATGTTCCGAAGAAAAGGGGCGGTCAGCGAGCCGTCGTCATGAATGGTGAAAGACGACTTTGTCGTGCCTGCAGTCAAGCGTGAGCCTGCTTCCATCCACTTTGTGGTGCTCATGCCCGGCGCGGAAATTGACGGTGACCCTGAGATCACTTATTTGTTTGCGGGCATCTGTCGTGCTGCGGCCAGAGCGAGGTGGCAGTGCGATTCCTGCAAACCGCAGGCGAGGCAAACTACTGCTCGTATCGCGCGACGGATACAGACCCGGTGCTGGCGAACATCCGAGGGATACCGAAATTCCGTGAAATTCGCGCAGCCGGAATCGCATGCCAGAAAAATTTCGACGCGCAACGCGGCGCAGTAACCCCCGGCCTTTTGCTCACCATTCCAGCCCTAGCTCGGCTGCAAGCGAAATTGACGGTTTGCTGCCGCTTGTCTCTTCCTAACTTCTTTTTTTTCATTGGCTTACGTAAAGGGTAGGTTCTGGCTAGAATTAACCCAACGGGGCCTGACTTTCGCGCAATGTCCTAGTACATCGGTACCTCTCAGATTTGAATCGATTTTGTACCCGGAGTCCTATTGTCGGCTAGTCCCTCCCCAGATACACTTTGGTTTCGCTCAGGAGGACTGTCTTGACGGGTTCTGAACGCCGCACCACGCAACGTTTCACCATGCGGCTGCCACTCACGGTTCGCTGGACGACCGGTGCCGCCGTCGGCGAAACCAGTACCGAGTCGCGGGACGTCAGTTCCCGCGGTGTCTATTTCTATCTTTCCAAGGACGTCAAAGAAGGCTCGCCGGTCGAGATCCTTTTGACGCTTCCCAATGAAATTACCATGGCTGGTCCTGTGCGCGTGCGTTGTCTGGGTCGCGTGCAGCGCACCGAGCCGCGCGATGAAGCCGTCGGCGTCGTTGCCGCCATCGAGCGGTACGAGTTTATTCGCGGCGACGAAGATCGCTAGGTTTTTCTCGGCTGCGCAGGCAGACCAAGTCCCGGGTTCACCGCGCACTTGTGAACTTCCCAAAGTCCGCAGGTTCAGTCGCGGAATTCTCGTCCAGCCTGCGGTGCAAATTTTCTCCGGGTTTCTTGCTCGCACACTGCGGAGGCGGGCAGGATCAGCCGGGGTGCCTTGGCCCCTCAGCGAAGCACCCCGGCTCAGTTTTTTGAAATCTGGCGGCTGGTTTACCCTGAGCCTCGAAGGGCGGCCGCATTTCCTTCTACTCACTCGCAGCGGATTTACGCAGATTTCTACGGATAGGGACACAAAAAATCTTCTTCAGTTTTTCCTGCTCTAATCCGCGTTGATCCGCAGCCCCTCTTGTTTTCCCGCGCGATTGTATCATCGGGCCCCCCGTTACCTCTGGCGCAACCTGTACTTTCGGTCAGGCGATTTTCACACCTTCCTTGAGAGAGGATTGTGGAGCCCAGCGGCATTCCTTGTGACTCGAAAGTGGGGGGCTGGCGTTGCGCGGATTTCCGGGGTGGAGTCCGCGAGCCAGGCACACGTATGGGCGAAGAAAATTGGTCGGGGGAAAGTACTCGAATGGCTTTGGACATTCACGCTGTTAAAGAAATCGAACAACTGAAAACGGAAATCGCGATCGAACCTACGGTGAAGCAGAAACCTTCCGTCGTCGACAAACCTTCCGCCGCCGAAAGACTTTCCGCCATGGAAAAATCTTCCGCCAGTGGTGAGAGAGCAAGGCTAGCGGAAGAAACCTCCAGCGGTGACGGCTCCATCGGAATTTCTCTCATTGATCTCGCCGAAATTCTGGATCAGCACAAACAATGGGTGGAATCCGGCGGAGAAACCGGCGCAAGAGCCGACCTCACCGGCGTCAATTTGGCAAAAGCCGACCTCACCGGCGTGAATTTACAAGCCGCGGTGTTACATCGCGTGAATTTGGCGGGCGCGGACCTTTCGATGGCCAATTTAAGAGGAGCCAGCCTGGTTCGCGCCAATTTGCAGAGTGCTAACCTTTTGGGTACCGAACTAAGAGGCGCAAATTTGATGGGCGCCAACGTTTATGGCGCGGACGGCTTGTGGTTCGGGCGCCTTGGCGGAACGAACCTGTTCGACGCGGAGCTTCCCGAATCCATTTCCGCCCTGGACAGTTCGAAAGCGATTGGCGACGCCACAAAAGTTGCGCGGTGGTTTTATTTTCTGACCGTTGGTCTAAGCTTTCTTTGCTGCTTGCTGATCATTTACACCACCGACGTTCGGCTGCTCCTAAATTCGTCGGCGCTGCCTTTTCCTAAGCTCGGCAATTTGTTGCCGACCACCGGACTCTATCTTGGCGGGCCCATCGTTCTTTTGATCCTCTCGCTGCGCTTTCATTTTTTGCTTCTGCGGTTGTGGGGAAGCATGGCGGCGCTGCCGGCGGTTTTTCCCGACGGACAGACGCTCGAAAAAGACGGACCGTGGTATTTGATGGGTCTGGTGCGGAGGCATTTCCGCTGGCAGGGAGAGTCGCACGCGGCCATGACCGCGTTCGAATCCGTGCTGTCCACGGTGCTTGCCTACTGGATCGTTCCGGCCACTCTGTTTTTCTTCTGGTTGCGCTACCTGACGCGGCAGGATTTTCGCGGAACGCTGCTCCACGTCTTTCTTGTGACTCTCGCCGTGGCTATGGCGACGAGCGTTCCTTTCGTCGTTTCGCGCGTGCTGCGCCCCGGTGACATTCGCCTGCCGAAATCAAAAAATGTCCTGCGCATGATTGTGGGCACCATGCGCGCCGCGCTCGCCGTCGGATGCATTCTGCTTGTCATCTCCGTAGGCGTGAACCGGGGTCTGCCTTCTGACCGCACTGGCGTGGCCGTTTCCCCCGCCGATCCGCGCCGCTGGGCCGCCACCATTTTTCAGTCCGTAGGCTACCGGCCGTATGCGGATTTAACCGAAGCTTCGCTTTCCACGCCCCTTCCTAAAGGCACGCCGTGGACGGACGAAAACCTCGCAAAAATTTCCGGCGCGCACTTGAACGAAATGAACATACGTTACGCCCGCGCCTACAAGGCATTTTTGGTGAATGCCAAGTTCTGGCGCGCCAATTTGGAAGGAATTTATTTGTCGGAAGCGGACTTGAGAGGAGCAAATTTGAGAGAAGGGTTGCTCCGCTCAGGGATTTTTGATCGCGCTCTGCTTTTGCACGCGGTGCTGGTATCAGCCAACGCGACTGGCGCGAACTTTGCCGCCTCGGACTTGCGCTTTTCGGACCTTTCCTACGGCACGTTTGAAAACGCAGTGCTTTCGAACGCCCGTGCTTCCAGCGCCTCGCTTTATGCAATTAATTTGCGCAATGGCCAGCTCCTTCGAACCGACCTTTCGAGGTCAGACATGAGGGATGCCCGGCTCGAACATGCCATTTTGTCCTTTGCCTCGCTCGAACAAACGGATTTATCCTCTGCCCGGCTCGAAGATGCCAACCTGACCGGAGCTTTGTGCAAAGGAACTATTTTCCTTGACGCGGATTTGAAAAACGCTGACTTGAGGGGAGCGAGCCTGAATGGCGCGGTTTTGAGGGGAGCGGCGCTCGACGGAGCAAACTTGACGGGCGCGGATTTGCGCGGAACTTTGGGAGTGACCTCGCTGCAAGTTTGTTCGGCGCTGAATGGGCGAACCGCGCTCATGGATGCCGATCTCGCTGGGGAAGTGCACACCCGGTGCGGGTCGCGTTAGAGTGCAAGAAAATCCTTGGAAGGCTGGAAGAGTGCAAGGTTAGAAGGTTCAGACGTCCTTCAAAACCGGCATTCCTTGCAAGAAGAGCCCGCTTCGAAGCTCCTTTCGGGTTTCCGGGTAAACAGGACAAGCAAAGGGATGCGGCACGCCATCTCGCACCCCTCTCGCTCGACGAGCCACTCGGCGTTCAGGACGTTATCCGGCGTTCGCCGCGCTCTTCGGCGCGAAAGCTGCGAATTGGCGCTCGAGTGCCTTGCTTACGCCAGCGCGCCAGCTCTCCGCGATGGATTGGGACGCGGGATCGGGGAAGATCTCCTCGTCGCCTTTTTCCAGCCCGTCAAAGATTCCTGCAGCCGCGGACGCGGTCGAGGCCTTCGGTATGTTGAAGCCACGGTTCATCTCGGTGTCAACGGGGCCGAGGACGACGGCATGGACCGACACGCCTTGGCCGGCCAGCAGCGCTCTCAAGCACTGCGTCAAGTTGAACGCTGCGGCCTTCGAAGTGGAGTACGACGGTATGACCGGCAGGGGAGCAAGCCCAGCCAGGGACAGGTTGTTGACGATGGCTCCTTTGGAGCTCTTCAGAAGCGGCATGAACGCATTCGTCACTTTGAGCAAACCGAAGAAGTTGACCGCCAGGGTCTGTTCGAGCACATCGAGATTGCTCAGATCATCGTAGATGGCGATGCCGGCGTTGTTGATGAGGACGTCGAGGGTGTCGACCTCAGCGACTGCTTGCTGGATCTGGGAAGCGTTGGTCACGTCCAGCGTTAGGGGAGTCACGCGTGTGTCAGGATGCTGAAATGTGCCGCGCGTTCCCGCATATGCCTTTTTCGCGCCCCGCCAAAGCGCCTCCTCGAGAAGCGCGCGGCCGATGCCGCGGTTGGCGCCCGTGATTAAGACCGTCTTATTCGTAATGTTCACACCGTTCTCCTTCTTGTAGAGCGAGTTCGCGATTCTGAAAACAAATTCACTACAAACTCAAAACTGCGAAGCCAAAAGCTGACCTCCAAAGTTCGCGTGTCGCGTGTGCTTGGCCTCATTGGAAAAGCGCGCACAGCATGCTGCGCCCCTACGAACATCTGCATCGATACCTGACAGCTGCGCCGGGCCAATCACTTGCGACCAGCACTGGGCGCGATGGCGTGGTCCTGGCGAACGGCGTCCGCAGGCCAGTAGGGAAGATTTGCGTCGGCAAGCTTGCCGGTGTCGTAGTGATCGTGATGACGGAGCCACGACATCGTGAAGGCGAGACCATCTTCGTCGCGGCCTTTGGGAACGTAGTCGAGATAGTTGTACGCGTTCATCGTGGTTTCGGTACCGCGAGCATAGGCGGAATAGGTGTGGAAGAGGTTCCCGTCGTCGTCCTTGTAGAAAACGCTGATTCCAGGAGCTTCCTCGCCTGGGAATTGCTCGAGAGTAAAGTTGTGGTTGACTTTGCCTTGGGCCAGATGCCCTGGAGTGAAGGAGACGTGATAGTCGTAGTTGAAATCACTTCCGAAAGAGGAAACCCAATGGAACTTCCAACCCATGCGCTTTTTGAACGCTTCGATTTTGGAAATTGGCGCGCGAGAGACGGCCGCAAAAGAGACGTCGCGCTGCGCGAGATGCACCAGCGCCGGGTCGGTATGATCCATGTTGAAGGAGCAGCTGGGGCAGGCTTCCTGCCACTCCGGACCAAACATGAGGTGATAAACGATGAGCTGGCTTTTGCCGTTGAAAAGATCGGCGAGCGTTTTCGTGCCGCGGGGGGTATCGAAAACGTAGTTTTTGTCGACTTTGACCCAGGGTAGCTGGCGCCGTTCGGCCGCGACGGCATCACGTTCGCGAGTGAGCTGTTTTTCACGGGCCAGGAGTTTTTTGCGAGCCACGAGCCATTCCTCTCGCGATACTACTTTCGGGTTATCGACTGTTCTGGTGGACATCTTCGTTGCTGCTTTCATTTTCGTTGCCCCTTTCGTTAGCTGTTGAATTTGGGTTGGGAATCTCTTTCGCGTTGTTTCTCTTGCGAGACCATTTCACGGCCAGTGCCGTCAGCCCTCCGGTGGAAGCCGCGCCGGCGACGATCAGCCCCATGCTTGCCAAGCAGAATGGGCACATCGCATCACCTCTCGGTTCGGGTGGCGAAGCGTGAGCGCTACGCCGCCTCTGTAGGGATGACGGGGCGGGTGGGGCGATTTCTACATTCCCTTTTCAAGAAAACTCGCGGCTTCATGCGCCCGTAACCCGTCGGTCGCCTCCGCAGCGCAAACTAGACGCGCATCCATTCATTTGTCCAACGAATATTTGTGGTGAAATTAACCAATGATGTGCATTAATCTCGAAAGGATCGAGTCTGAAGGAGCGTGTGTGGATGTTTGATACGGGGCTGCTTCGGAGCTTCGTGGCCGTCGCGGAGAGCGGAGGATTTACGAATGCAGCTAAGCTGCTGAATTCCACGCAGTCTACAGTCAGCGCACAAATTCAGAGATTGGAGGAAGAAGCCGGGCAGTTGTTGTTCGTGCGAAGCACAAGATCGGTCCAACTCACTTCTGCCGGCGAAACTCTCCTCGGCTACGCTCGAACAATCCTTCGTCTAAATGAAGATGCCCGCATGCGTCTTTCCGGTCCGAGCCCCGCGGGGAGAATCCGAATCGGAGCGAATGAAGACCTTACCGACGACTGGCTGCCAAACGTCTTAAGCCATTTCAGTAATAAATATCCCGAGGTCGAACTCGAACTCGAAATCGGCATCGGCCCGAGACTGTTCCAGATGGTCGAGACCCAGGAACTTGACCTGGCCGTCGGAAGTTTCTGTAGAGGACGAAACGAGGGTCGCAGCCTGTGGAGCGATCGGCTAGTGTGGGCGTTTTCGGCAAGCGCCGAAGTGCCAAGTGTGCTGCCGCTCGCATTTTTTCCCGAGCCGTGCCCCTATCGCGAGGCGGCGCTTCGTGCCTTGGCAGGCAGCCAAAAGCGGTGGCGTATCGTCTCCACAAGCCCCAGTTTGGCCGGGGTTCGCGCGGCCGCCATGGCCGGACTGGCCCTGACGCCATTACCGCGGCAAGCGATCAAAAGAGGACTCCGCATCCTTGGCACGAAAGACAAAATGCCCAGGCTTCCGGAGATTGAATATGTTCTCAAAGCGAGAGAGTCGGACACTCGGCCGGCAGTTTCGGCGCTTGCAAGTCTCATTCAGGGGACGGCAACTGGGGCGCAGTGTTCTACAAGACCACGCGAAAGGAATTAGCCGCGCTTGTGGAGGAGGAATTCTCGGACGGCTGGGTCTTCGGACAGGCCGATGGCGCGGTCGTAGGCCTTGGCGGCCTCACGCGCCCTCCCGAGACGCTGCAGGAGGTGAGCGCGAACCGCCCAGTAGGGTTGGTAATGCAATACGGCGTCCGGGTCGATCGAGTCCAGAACGGCGAGTCCTGCTTCCGGTCCCTTGGCTTCGGCAACCGCGGCGGCGTATCCGGCTCGCGTGCCGAGCGTCGGTGAGAACTTAAGCAGTTGTTCGTAGAACAGCACGATCGCCGCCCAGTCGATGCGCCCGCTGCGCGCGCGCTCGGCATGTACGGATTGGATGGCGGCTTCGAGTTGAAAGCGTCCGGCGCGGCCCTGTTGGAAAGCCTCGCGCAGATGGCGTTCCGCCTCTTCTATCAGCGGAAGGGACCATTGCTTCGGGTCCTGCTCGGAGAGAGGAACGTAGCGCCCCTTAACGTCCCGTCTCACACCGCGGCGCGCTTCGCAATGGAGCATGAGAGTTAACAGGCCTTGCACTTCCGCTTCGCCGGGCATGAGCTGCAAAAGGACGCGCGCGAGCCACAAGGCTTCTTCAGCAAGGTTGCGACCGCGCTGGTCAGCGCCGGTCATGTCGTCCCAGCCAATGCCGAAGGCGGCGTAAACAGCTTCCAGTACGGCGTCAAGGCGCTCCGGCAAATCGCGCTCCTGCGGGATTTCGAACGGTATGCCACCACTGCGGATTTTTGTCTTCGCGCGGAACAGGCGCTGCCCCATGGTCTTCGGCGCAATGAGGAAGGCTTGAGCAATGCGCGCGGCGTCCAGGCCCAATACCGTCTGCAGCATCAGGGGCGTGTGCATTGCCGGATCGATCGCCGGGTGCGCACAGACGAAGAGCAATTTGAGGCGTTCATCGGGAAATGGTGTCGGGGTCGACAAGGTGGCCTCCGTGGAATTCTCCGTGAGAAACTTCAGCGTTGGCTCGCTCTCCAAAACAACGCGCTGATGACGAATCGCATCGATGAGCGAGTGGCGTGCCGATGTCAGCAGCCACGCCTCGGGGTTTTTCGGCACGCCTTCACGCGGCCAATGGCCGAGCGCGGACACTAACGCGTTGCTGAGAGCGTCCTCAGCGCTGGCCACGTCGTGCGTGTGCACGGAAAGATAGGCCACCAGGCGGCCATAGGATTCGCGCGCCACGCGCTCGATGGTCCGGTGGGTATCCTGCTCATGGATTTCATTCACCAGTGAATCCTCGCCGCATGGCTTCAGGCGCCAGCGGCCGCACTTCCACTGCGCCGATCGAGGCTCCCGGGCAGCGCGCGGCCCATTCGAGGGCGGCGTCGACGGAAGGAACTTCGAGGATGATGAATCCTGCGAGCTGCTCCTTGGTATCCGCGTAGGGGCCGTCCTGCACCCGGCGTTTTCCTTCCTTGACACGCACAGTCGTCCCAGTCTCGGGCACTTCCAGCGCATTGGCGCTGACGTAGACGCCAGCCGCGACGAGCGCCTTGTAGTAGGCTCGCCAGGCACCGAGATGAGGATCGTTATAGTCATTCTTCCGCATGGCAAACTCTTCCGGGGAATGGTAGATCATCAGAGCAAATTGCATCCGGTTTCTCCTTCGGCGCCTTGGTCGAGTTTACCGGCGCTTGTTCGTATGACGGGTGAGAAGGGGTCCATTTCGACAACGAGCGAAAGGGCATCACAAAAACTTCTCGACAATATTACAAATACTGGTTCTTTGCGGGGATTTTCAGAATTTTCAATCGCAGGCAACGGAACTTTGCGTTTGCTCTGCGGTGAACCGGAGTGCCAGCATGATTACAGCAGCTTAAGAACGGCTCACCTCTTTTCAGGTGGTCTTGATGGCAGGTTCTGGAACTTCGCTGACAGCAAGTGCGGCCTTCGCAGGAGAGCGAATTGGCCAATTCCCCCAATTTGGCTAGCTCCCCCAGCACTATCAAGGGATACAAAGCGTCCATGGGCGGCGACGGGCTGCGCATCCTGGAACACTTGCCGGAAATGATCGGGCGCGGCACAGATTCTCTGACTCCTGCCGAAAAAGAATTGTTGAAGTGGGTGGGCGTTTTCTACCGTCGGCCAACGCCGGGCCAGTTCATGATGCGCATTCGAATGCCGAACGGCTTTGCACGGAGCGAGCAACTTCGCGCCATTGCCGAACTTTCGCGACGACTGGGCAATCAAGTGGTGGACATTACCACACGGCAGCAAATGGAGCTGCGAGGATTCGCCCTCGACAGCGTGCCGGAAATTTGGGAGAAGCTGCGGGGCGTGGACCTGCGCTCGCTCCAAACCGGCCAAGACAACGTTCGAAACATCAACGGATGCCCTTTAGCGGGATTGAATCCGCACGAATTGCTGGACGCTTCGCCTGTTGTGCAGGATTTGGACCGCAGCATTGTCGGCGAACGCGGCAATCCCGAGTTCACCAACCTCCCGCGCAAGTTCAACATCACCGTCACGGGGTGCCTGGACAACTGCACGCACGCGGAATCGCAGGATATCGCCTTGGTTCCAGCGAAAAAAGCGGGCCGCATGGGCTTCAACGTTCTGGTCGGCGGAAAGATGGGTTCGGGCGGGTTCACCGTTGCTTCGCCGCTGAATGTTTTTGTGGAAGCTTTTCAGGCCGCGCCCGTCGTGGTGGAGCTGATCAAAATCTATCGCGATTACGGTCCACGCGGAGCGCGCTCGAAGTGCCGCTTTGCGTTTCTCATCGAAGAATGGGGCCTGTCGCGTTTGCGCGCGAAACTTATCGAGCGCTTGGGGCATGAGCTCGCGTTTCAGGGAAGGGACATGCGCAGCTCCGCGCACGCCGACCACTTGGGTGTAACACGGCAAAAACAACCGGGGCTTCGCGCCGCGGGGCTTTGCATTCGCACGGGCCGCCTCAATCCCGCTCATTTGGACGAACTCGCGCGGCTTGCGGAAATTTACGGCCATGGCGAGATTCGCCTCACTACGGCCCAGAACGCGATTATTCCCAATATCCCCGCGGATTCTGTTGGCGGCCTGCTTGCGGAGCCGCTGCTCAAGGAATTTTCGCCGCGGCCTTCTCCGTTTATGCGCAACATGGTGGCTTGCGTCGGAACGGACTATTGCAATCTCGCGCTCATCGAAACCAAAAGCCGCGCGGTCGCCCTTTCCGAAGCTCTTCACGAAAAACTTGGCGCGAACGGAAATCCGCTGACGATTCATTGGTCGGGATGCCCTGCGGGGTGCGGAAATCACCAAGCCGCGGACATCGGCTTTCGCGGATTCAAGACCCGCCTTGACGGGAAGTTGATAGATGCGGTGGCCATTTACGCGGGCGGGCAGACGGGTCCGCAGGCAGTCGCCGGCGAAGAAATCTTGGAAACCGTGCCGTGCGACGAAAACCTGCCCCAGGTTGTGGCCAATGTCATCGAGTCCTATCGGTTTGAGAAAGAAGCGAGAGAGCACGCCGCGTTGAGCGATCCTTTGTTCGCCGCGGCCGCGACAGCGGGGCTGGCTTCGTGGCATTCGCCGCGAAGAATTGTGTCGTCGGAACGCACGAATTGAATCTGTGCCATCGGGAGAATCCACAATGATTGACCACGTCGGCCCTGCGGAATTGTTACAGGAGACTGTGCAGTTGGCGAAGAAAAAATCCGAGCTGTCCGTGCCGGACATGCTGATTCGCGGCGCGCTCTCGGGAGCTTTTCTTGGATACGCCACATCGCTGGCGTTTCTCGTCACATCCCAAGGGCTTCCTCCGATTGTGGGCGCGATTCTCTTCCCAGTCGGCTTTGTGATTCTTGCGCTGCTCGGGCTCGAGCTGGTCACCGGCAATTTTGCTTTGCTTCCCGCAGGCGCGCTCGCGGGGACTGTGCGCTTCACCAAGCTGTTGCGCAACTGGACTTGGGTATATGTCGGCAACTTGCTTGGGAGCTTGCTGTATGCGGTACTTTTTTATCTGGCGATCACGAATTGGCGCACCGGCAACGGCGGTGCAGTCGCGGATCTCTTGAAGCAGGCCGCGCAAAAGAAAACGCTGGGCTTCGCGGCGCTGGGCGGGAGCGGCTGGGCCTTGGCGCTGGTGAAGGGAATCCTGTGCAACTGGATGGTGACGATTGGCGCGGTATTGGCGCTGGTTTCACGCTCCACGGTTGGAAAAATCTCGGCGATGTGGTTGCCGGTTATGACTTTTTTTGCGCTTGGCTTCGAGCATTCCGTCGTCAACATGTACGTCCTGCCCTCCGGAATGATGCTCGGCGCCCCGATTTCCTTGAAGCAAATTCTTTTCTGGAACCTCCTTCCTGTCACACTTGGAAACATCGTGGCCGGCACGTTCTTTACCGGTGTGGCCCTGTACGCTACATTCGCCGTCAAATCCGCGCCAACCGTTAGCCAAGTAGAACAGCCTGTCGCAGCACCCGCCGAGCCAGCAGTGGTCCTCGCCGCCGCGGCTGGCTCGCCTCAAATCTAAACTCTTTCTCCTCTTGCTTACCGAGGGGAATAGGCGTAGATTATCCTCGGTAACCTAGTGGTAGCCACCCTCTTTCAAAGGATCGGGGAGCCGATGAGCAAGCCATCCGACTTGGTCCAGGGCACGCTGGACCTGCTGCTATTGAAAATTCTCGCGCTGGAACCGCTCAACGGCTTTGCCGTCAGCCAGCGCCTAAAGCAGATTTCCGGAGACGTCCTTCAAGTCAGCGACGGTTCTCTCTATCCCGCTTTGCACAAACTCGAACAGGAAGGCTGGATTACCGCCGAGTGGAGAGCCAGTGAGAACAACCGCCGCGCCAAATTCTATTCGCTGACCCGGCTCGGCCGGAGACAACTGGAAAAAGAAGCTGGCAATTGGAACCGGCTGTCTACAGCCATCTCGCACGTCGTCAAATTGAAGGAAGCGAAGTGAGTTCTAGGTTTCGCGGTTGAAACGCCAATGCGCGGAGGTCCATCATGCGCCTCGAACACTGGTTATATACGATTCCCTTGAGGCTGCGCTCGCTCTTCCGTCGCAAGAGCGTCGAGCAGGAGCTCAACGAAGAGCTTCAATACCACCTCGAGCGAAAGTTCGAGGAAAATCTCGCCGCGGGCATGACGCCAGAGCTAGCGCGCCGCCCGGATCGATTTTGGCGGCGTCGAAAGAAGCAAGGAAGAGTGCCGCGACACACGCCCGGCGAATTGGCTGCAAGATACGATGCAAGATTTGCGTTATGCCGGAAGAGCGCTCCTGCGAAATCCAGGCTTCGCGCTCATCGCCGTTCTCACGCTGGCACTTGGAATCGGCGCGAACACCGCCATTTTCTCCGTCGTCCATTCAACCCTGCTTGAGCCCCTTCCGTTTCAGCGTCCCGAACAACTCGTTGAATTGCGGCAAACCGAGGCCGCGCCAGGAGACTAT
>DATFRZ010000114.1:0-2896 GCA_035262885.1 Candidatus Acidiferrum sp. | reverse complement strand
CGGCTTTCATGCTGAGGGCAAGATTCACTCGAACCCTGAGCTGGATGAAAGCGCTGAACGTTACTGCGTCACGCCGGGATTTATCGCCACCATGCAGATTCCCTTGCTGCGGGGCCGCGACCTTTCGCCGGACGATACTGCCGATTCCCAGCAGGCGCTCCTGGTGAGTGAAACCACGGCGCGGCGCATGTGGCCGGGCGAAGATCCACTAGGCAAGCGAGTAAAGCTCGGCGGGTTGGGCAGACCGTGGTGGACAGTAGTTGGCATCGTGGGAGACGTCCATCACATTGGACTGGACACTCCGCCCGACATGCAGATGTACATGCCTCACACGCAATGGCCGTATCCCGATTCCGACATGACTCTGGTCATTCGTACCGATGGGCGGCCCGACGCGCTGGCTCCCGCCGCAATGCGAGCTTTTCATGCGTTCGATGCTACGCAGCCCCTCTCGCGCGTGATGCCCCTTGAGGATTATGTTGGCCTGAGCATGCAAAGCCGGCGTTTCGCGCTCATTCTGATTGGAGCGTTCGCCGCGATTGCGCTCGTGCTTTCGCTGATCGGCATCTACGGCGTCACCTCATATTCGGTGGCCAGACGCACGCGCGAAATTGGGATTCGCATGGCGCTCGGCGCGCGCCGCGGCCAGGTACTCAGCCTGCTTCTGCGTCAGGGAATGCTGTTGGTAATTTCCGGCATTGTTGCAGGTGTGGTTGCGTCTCTGGTTCTCACGCAGTTTCTTGCCAGCATGCTCTTTGACGTTCGCCCCAGAGACTCGTTCACGTTTGCGAGCGTCGTGGTGTCGCTGGTTGTCGTGGCTACGCTGGCTTGTTGGATTCCGGCGCGCCGTGCCACGCGTGTAGATCCGCTGGTTGCCTTGCGCCACGAATAGCCACAACCAGAACTCAATATTCACCACCGAGACACGGAGACGCGGAGGCACGGAGAAAGATTAGAAATAAAGTCAAAAGCAAAAACAAAACACGAGAACAGCCGAGGACACGGGAAGAACTTATAACTAAGCTCAAGGCGGGTTAGGAGATTTTTATGTTCAGCGATTTGTTAATTCGTCTTCGTTCGCTTTTTCGTCGCAAAGCAGCAGAAACGGAATTGGATGACGAGCTGCGATTCCATTTTGAACATCTCGTCGAAAAGTATGTGAGTTCAGGCATGACGGGTGAAGAAGCAACAAGACGCGCGCGGCTCTCGTTTGGCAGTAACGACCAGGTGAAGGAGGAATGCCGCGAGGCACGGGGAGTGCAGCTTATCGAAAATCTGTTGCAGGATATTCGCTACAGCCTGCGCATGCTGCGCAAATCTCCGGGCTTCGCCGTGGTTGCCGTGCTGACGCTGGCGCTGGGCATTGGCGCCAACACCGCCATCTTCAGCGTGATTGACCAGGTGCTTCTCAGTTCCCTGCCCTACCCGGAATCGCAACGGCTGGTAACGATGGGGCAACATGATTCGCTGCAGAACCTCACGGACATTGCGCGACAGGCACGCGCGTTTTCGCAAGGAGGCGCAGTGAACACCGCGGCCATGGACTATACCGGTGGACCCGAGCCGGTGCAGGTCCATGCAGCCTATGTAAATGCGGGACTGCTGGAAACGCTTGGCATTCCGCCGATGCTGGGCCGCATCATCAGGCCTGACGAGGATGTAAAGGGCGGCCCGTTCAACGTGGTTGTGAGCTACAAATTCTGGCAGGAGTTTCTGAGCAGCGATCCTCACGCGGTAGGAAGGACGATCCGGCTAAGCGGAAACAATTACACGGTGATCGGCGTGATGCCTGCCGAGTTTCGCCTGCCTCGGGAACACGCGGACGTTTTCGTTTCACTGTGGGTGGCTTACCCGGAGGCTGCTTTTTATCGTGGCGTCCATTTCATGAGGAGCTACTGGCGGTTGAAGGCGGACGTAACGCTCACGCAGGCACAAACCGATCTCTCCAGGATTGGCGAAGGGCTCGCCAAGCTGTATCCCGAGGAGGAAAGAGACCGTCAGCGGTCGCTGGCGCCTTTGCATCAGGCATTGGTGGGCGACATTCGCCCCGCGCTGCTGATTCTTTTTGGCGCGGTGGGATTTGTACTGCTGATCGCATGCGCGAACTTCGCCGGGCTGCTGATGGCCCGGGCCGTCGCGCGCCGGCAGGAGTTTGTGATTCGCGCTTCGCTGGGCGCGAGAAGGGGCCGTCTGATTCGCCAAACCATCACCGAAAGCGTGGTCCTGGCGATCTTTGGCGGCGCCGCAGGTCTGGCGCTGGCAAAATGGGGAACAAGTTTTCTGGTGTCGCTCAAGCCGGCGGAGTTGGAGCGTTACACCGGAATTCATATGGATGCACACGTGTTCCTGTTCGTTCTGGGCGTCTCAGTGCTGACTGGAATCGTCTTCGGACTGCTCCCTGCGTGGTCGGCAGCGCGGCCTGATGTCGCTGGAATGCTCAAGGAAGGCGGGCGCGGTACCACTGCAGGTCCTTTAAGTCGTGTGCTGCGGCAATCGCTGGTTACGGCCGAGGTCGCGTTGGCGCTTATTTTGCTGGTCGGGGCCGGGTTGTTGATCAAAGGGTTCTCAAGGCTGCGCGCGGTCGATCCCGGATTTAATCCCACGAACGTGATGACCCTGCATATTCAATTGCCGTTGACACGCTACGCGGAGATTCCGCCGCAAACTGCTTTTCGCCGCGAGCTGCTGGCGCGACTGAATGCGCTGCCGGGAGTAGAAGCCGCGATGATAACCGACATTCCGCTTGGCGGAGACTTTTTGACTCACAATTTTGTCATTGATGGGCGGCCTCCGATACCGGTTGGCGCCGAACCGGAAGTACAAACGCTCTCAGTGATGGGCGACTACTTCCACGTAATGGAGATCCCGATTCGTGTCGGGCGCGACTTCACAGCGA
>DATFRZ010000113.1:0-4946 GCA_035262885.1 Candidatus Acidiferrum sp. | reverse complement strand
CATTGACAGTCATGCGATGCAACCAGGTGGAAAACGCCGACTCTCCCCGGAACGTCCCGATCTTGCGAAAGAGCTGCAGGAAAGCTTCCTGCATGAGATCCTCCGCATCGGCCGGGTTATTCACCATCCGAAGACATAAAGCATAAACGCAGCGGCTGTGCAACTGATACAACAATTCAAATGCAGCGGCGTCACCCGCCTGGGCCAGCCGTATCGCTTCCGCCTCAGTCACCGGTTTGGTGGCCTGCCGGGAAGTCGACGCATTCGGAGCGCTTGGTCTGTTCCGGGCCAACGGTCCAATTGCGGCGCATCCACCCCATCGGATGCACCGAGTCCCCCCTTGAGTTGTCCTGACGTTCGTCCGCCGGGGCCGAAGAGACACCCCTCAAAAAGCCCCGTTCTCCACAAGCTGGTGTTCGAGCTCCCGCGGGCGAGCAGGTAGGATTATTGTCCCGCGAATGCGCTCATTCGTCTATGCTGGGGTGCGACCAGATCTTCGCTCGGGAAGCGAGACTGGTCGTACACGGTCTTCTCAAAATCTCCAAGTTGTCCCGCAGGAAGCACAACCAGGAAGGACTTAAACAAAACTATGGTTTCCCGGAGGCAGGTATTAAGGTCGTAGTGACCCGCGTCCATTTCGTTCCAACTACGCTCGGGGTCCATGCACGCGCCGCCGGCGAGGTCGTCGGCGGTGTTGCGAAAATCACGGTCTAAGTCTTCTACCATTTCTTGGAGGGTGCTGACTTTATGAAGGAACTGAAGCCGGTGGGAAAACAACACGCGATCCAGGAGTTCGCTCATGCGTGCCGAGCGTTGTCCCCTGGTTCCATGATAATTCTCGGGATCCAGCGGGGCTGCGTTCGGCACGGTTCCATAATGTTTGGCATGGTCATGCAACGCCCGGAGCGTGCCGGCAAGCGGACGCGTCAGCCGTTCGCATAGCTGTGAAGTCATGCTGATGGCAAACCAAGCTTTGTCCCGGAGTCCCGCGAGCTTGAGTTCAATGGCCTCGTTTAGCGAAACGCTAAACATGTTGTACAGGGACTCGAGATGACGCTCGTGCTCTTGAAAGACTTGTGCTTTTCCCTCAGGCAAGCACGTCCGCCAATCCTTTTGGACGCACCTGCCCCTGGATAAGGCGGGGCGGCTTCGGTCTCTCAAGAGGGGCCTCCCAGGGCACAGGCGCAGAAGTATAACAAAAGAATTCCTCTTACCACTACTTCTTTGTGACGGCTAAACAGCGGCCGATGATACCTCATCACAACACCTCACCGCCTCCTACCTATACTTTAGGGATTCGCAGTGGCATTGTGCAAGCCGGTACCGTATCGGGCAGGTAGCTTCCATCGTATTCACTGGATTGACATGGTCCCTTTCTTGCCCGGCAGGGTGAGCGCCGCTATACTCGGTTTCCGCCTTCGCGGAAGGATATTCCCTTTGGAATTCGAGCCACGCGACCAATTTGAGCAGCGCCAAAAAAAGATCGAGCAAATCCGGACGCTCGGTCACGATCCTTATCCGCGCGAATTCCGCTGGACGGACACCGCGGCGGCGCTTGTGGAAAAATTCGGCACCGCCACGGCGGCCGATTTGGAGACGAACAAGCGCGAAATCCGCGTTGCGGGCCGCATCGTCTCGCTCCGCTTGATGGGAAAAGCAGGATTTGCGCACCTGCAGGGCGCGGGGAAGCGCATTCAGATTTACGTCAAGAAAGATGTGGTGGGAGAAAAGGGGTTCGAACTATTTCATTTGCTGGACTTGGGCGATTCCATCGGAGTTCGCGGCCACCTGTTCCGCACCAAGACCAATGAATTGAGCATTTGGGTGGACGAAATTTTCTTTCTGGCGAAGGCGCTGCTCCCTTTGCCCGAAAAATGGCACGGGTTAACGGACGTGGAATTGCGCTACCGGCAGCGCTATCTCGACTTGGTTGCCAACGAGAAGTCCCGCACCGTCTTTGTAACGCGCGCGCGGATTATCCAGGAATTGCGACGCTTCTTCGATGCCCGCGGATACATCGAAGTCGAAACGCCGATGATGCATCCGATTCCTGGAGGCGCGGCGGCGCGTCCTTTCATCACCCACCACAATACTCTGGACATCGATCTGTATTTGCGTATCGCTCCGGAGTTGTATTTGAAGAGGCTAACCGTCGGTGGATTTGACCGCGTTTACGAAATCAACCGGAATTTCCGCAACGAAGGCATCTCCACCCAGCACAATCCGGAATTCACGATGCTCGAGTTTTACGAGGCTTACAGCAATTACCGCGACTTGATGGATTTGAACGAGCAGCTCTTCGCTTTGTTGGCAAAAAACATTGCGGGTTCGACGACGGTAAAGTACGGCGATGTGGAATTGGATTTTTCCAAAATGCAGCGGCTCTCCATGCGCGAAGCCATTGTGAAATACTGGCCACGAGAAGCTGGCGAAGCACCTTCACTTGAAACACTTGCTTCTGCCGGCGGCGCGCGCGAAGCGACTGGAAGATACAACGCGTGGGCAAAAAAAAGCGGAGCTCCCTACGCCGTATCCAAAGGCCAGTCGAAGGACGGCGAGTGCACCGGTTTGCTGTTCGAATCCATCGCTGAAGACAAACTGGTCCAGCCAACCATTTTGTATGACTTTCCCACTGACATTTCCCCGCTTTCGAAACAGAAGCCCGAGGATCCTTCGCTGACCGAGAGGTTTGAGATTTACGTAGCGGGAATGGAAGTGGCCAACGGCTTTTCGGAATTAAATGACCCCGAGGAGCAGGAGCGGCGCTTCCTTGCGCAGATCGCGCAGGGAGGCGAGCAGATGCCCCAGCAGCTCGACGTGGAATACATTCGCGCCCTGTGTCATGGCATGCCGCCCACGGCCGGGGAGGGAATTGGCATCGACCGCTTGACCATGCTGCTTACCGATTCGCCTTCGATCCGAGACGTGATCCTGTTTCCGCTCCTGCGGCCGGAAGGCCGCGCCGAAACAACTACCGCTTCCGAAGCGCACGGCGCCTAACGTATTCTTCCAACCAGCGATGCGATTCGAATGGTTTGTGGCTCGGCGCTACCTGCGGTCGCCTTACCGCCCGGCGGTTCTTCGCCTGGTCACATTGATGTCGGTGGTAGGTGTCGCTGCAGGCGTGGCGACGCTGGTGATTGCGCTTTCCATGAACACAGGTTTCCGAGAGACGCTGCAAGATCGTCTCCTGGGCGTGACAGCGCACATTTCCCTCACGCACCCCGGCTCCGGCGGGATCAAGAACTACGAAGAAATAGCTTCGAAGCTGGCGGCCACGCCTGGCGTGCGCTCGGTTACGCCGGCGGTCTATCAGACGGTTTTGCTTTCGTTTGGCGGCGACGCGCGCGGAGTGGTCACCAAAGGCGTGGACCCAGATCGCGAGCGCAAAAGTGATGAAGCGCTCCAGCGGGTGGTCGCCGGGAAACTGGACTTTTCTCCGGACGCAGACGGGATGGAAGGGCTGCTGGTGGGCAAACAGCTGGCCGACGAATGGAAAATGTCTGCCGGCGACTATGTCACCATCACCAGCCCTCAAGGAAGGCTTACTCCCTTCGGGCTGATCCCCCGCACACGTCGCTTCCGCGTTAACGGGATCTTCGATTCTGGCTTTTACGACTACGACGAGAACTGGTGCTTCATGACCCTCGCCGCCGCGCAGGGTCTAGCGGGCGCGGGCGATTTAGTCAACGTGCTGGAATTCCGCCTGAACCGCCCGGAGCAAGCTGCGGAGATTGCTCCAGAGATCGAACACGCTGCGGGACAGGGATTCTTGGCTGTCACCTGGATGGAAGAGAACCGCGCGCTGTTCCGCGCGCTCCGTTTAGAGAAACTGGTCACCGCTATTTTCATTGGGCTGATCACTTTCGTGGCCGGGCTCAACATTCTGGTCGTTCTATCGATGACGGTCACGGATAAGGCGCGCGATATTGCGGTGCTCCGCTCGCTCGGTGCGCGCCGCGAACAGATTCGAAAGATTTTTCTTTGCCAGGGAATTGCCATCGGTGCAGTGGGCACGCTTTCAGGGCTGATTCTCGGGTATGCGTTCTCGTTTGTCTCCGGAAACTACCACCTAATTCCGCTCGATCCTCAGGTTTATGCGGTACCGTACGTGCCTTTTCATCCGAGCCTGTTCGATGGAGTATGGATTACCGTGGTCGCGATGGCCATTTCCATCGGAGCCACAATTTTGCCCGCACGTGCGGCGGTGAAGCTGCTCCCGGTGGAGATTCTTCGTTTTGAATGAGTCCGACAACGGGAAAAGGGAGCCTCTATCTTGTCGGTGGTTTGGCGCATGATTTGCTCCCCATGTACTCAGGATGCTGGTGGGCGGCCATGGGTACTTTCCCTCAGCCTTAGCGGTTCCAGAGCCCGCCGCAACCTATTGAAAACAGAAAGATTAGGGATCTCCAAAATTTCGCGAAGAGTGGCCACTTTTTCGGCAGGCAAGCGACTGGCGAAAAAGGGAAACGGTTGGGTCACCCGACGCAATTTGCCTGAGGCAACAGCGGACGTAGCCAATGCAAAAAGCATCTAATGATCAGCGGCGCGATTCCGCGAAGAGGAATAACGCACGGACGCAATGAGCCCCGACGCACAACCCGCAGGCCGCATGGCGATGAGCGAGCCCAACGATGCCCGCGTTGTTATGGAATGCCGGGGTTTGAAAAAAATTTATGGCACGGGAGCAAAAAACGTCCCGGTTCTGCTGGACGCGAACCTGATTTTGCGGCAGGGTGAGATGGTTGCGGTGGTTGCGCCATCCGGAGCGGGCAAAAGCACGTTGCTGCACCTGTTGGCCGCGCTAGACACGCCAACGAGCGGTACAGTATACTTCGATTCGAAAGCCATTGAAACAAATGATGACGCGGCGCTCGCGGAATTTCGAAATCGCGCCGTGGGTTTTTTGTGGCAGCGTCACCAGTTGCTGCCGGATTTTACGGCCG
>DATFRZ010000112.1:0-10866 GCA_035262885.1 Candidatus Acidiferrum sp. | reverse complement strand
TCGGTTCACACGGTTAGGTAGCGGAGAACTAGCCTGAGCAGCTAGCGGTCTGACTCCTCCGATTTCTTGCATTTCCGCAAGTGTGTACTTTCCCATGCGAATCGCAAACAATGCGTCTCTGTTCGGTCTCGGCAGAGTGATGCGCCCTTTCTGTATTCGTTCTTTTTGCTTCTGGAAAGAGCCGGATGACGTGCATAGCGTATTTAGTGTCATAGCCATGTTTTTCCTCAAGTTCCGCGCGGTGAATGTTTTTCTGTCCTGTTTGACCGAGCGATCGTTTCATCTGATCGTCCGCGAACCCGGGGAACGGTTTCACGTGCCCCCTCGCAAGAAATAGCGATCCGCTACCTGTTGCCAGGCGTCGGTCGTAAACTCGAGCGGGGCGAATAAAAATGCAGGCTGAAGGGTTCCTTTGGCGGCGAGTGCGGCCCACTTAATCAATGTATAGAGACAGACATCGACGTCAGACGCCCATTGCCACCAAGCTTGCCACCGGGGTGAAAACGAAGTGTTCCTCGCGTTCGAGCCCAAGGACCTTATTAGGTGGTGGAATATAAAGTCCGTACCAACCGGTGCTGCCTAGCTCTGCGCCGTGAGCTTGGGAGCAGTCCGGCTTCACCTTTTTTTCGCGATCCCATTGTGACTAATCCGCCGCGGCTGGCCGGTTCAGCGTCCGCGTCAAATCAGCGTGGAGTAAGCGGTGAAACAAGTGCTCCCCTGCTTCGCGCCGCACCGAAAGCCGCCCCGCCACATAAGCGCGCGACGCCAAGCCTTGCTGCACAGCGTCGCAGATGGCCATGTCCTCGTCCTGCACTTCTTCGCTGACCTTGATGCTCGCGCGATGATGCGCCGCAGCTTTCTTGCTTACGTCCGAAAAATAGTAGTCGAACACTACCGCGCACTTGTCCACCGCCAACGGCAAAACCAGGTTCGTGTCCATCACGCCTTCGTAGGCGTTGATCATGAAGTTCGGATAGATCCACAAATAAAACGCGCGCCCTTGCCGCGTCGCCGCCGCGCCGCTTTCAGATTTCTCTCCCGATGAAAGCGGGCTCGACTGCAAACACGCGCGCTCGAAATTCTCAATCGTGTACTTCGTGTATTCGATGACGCTGCTCAGCCCTTTATGCGCATGCGGCACGTGGTAGCCGCCGTCCAAATAATTGTCTACGTACACTTTCCAGTTGCAGTGCAGCGTGTAAACGCGGCGGTCGAGAAACTTCACCTTTTTGGAGAGCTCCAGCGGCGCAACAATTCCCGGAACCGCTCCGAGAAAATCGCTAAGCGGCCCCGCTTGTCCATCCAGATTCACAAACACAAAATTTTCCCAAGAATCCGCCTTCACCGGTACCAATCCGCTTTTTGCGCGGTCAAAATTGCATACGCCCTCGAATTCCACCATTCCTTTCAATGCGCCATCGATCCCGTACGTCCAGCCGTGATACGGGCACCGAAACTGTTTTGCGCAACCTTCTTTCTCCGTCACCACCGCCGCTGCATGGTGCCGGCACACGTTGTAAAACGCGCGCAGCACGCCATCTTCCCCGCGCGCCACGACAATCGGCTCAGTCTCCAGGTTTGCCGTGAAAAAATCTCCCTTGTTCCGCACCTGGTCCGCACGCCCCACCACTTGCCACGTCTTCGCAAACACGGTTTGCTGCTCCAACTCTTCGATCTGCTTGTCGAAGTACCACGGTGAAGGAATCGTCCACGCGTGGTCCAGCGGGTCGTGCGGGTTGTACAAATTCAAGAGGTCGCGAACATTTCGTTGCATAAGGCACTCCTGGCCAGCATTCCCTGCCGCAGCCGTTTTCGCGCGGGGCATCGCCACTAAACGCGCCTCCTTGATACCCCGAAACGCATCACGAGAAAAGCAAAAAGGTGTGTCGCCCGCCGCCGCTGCCTGGCGCCTTCCTCTCGTCATATAATGTTGAGGCCATGGCTGGCGCGCCTCACGAATGGCTGGACGGCCCAGCGGTTCGCCTGGACCGCGGCGATCCTTACCTGCGCCTCCAGTCCATCTCCATCTACGTTCGCAACCTGGATCGCAGCCTCGAGTTTTACGTCGACCAGCTCGGTTTCCAGCTAGTCTTCGACGCGCGCGATGAAAAATTTGCCGGACGCCATTTCGTCACCGTTGCGCCTCCCGACGGCACCGCCAACCTCACGCTCGTTGCGCCGGAGCGCGATTCGGAACAGTTCAAGCTCATCGGCCGCACCACGCATATTACCTTCGTCACCGAAGATGTCCTCGCCAAGTTCCGCGAATGGAGCAAGCTCGGCGTTCGTTTCTCGGTTGCCCCGCGTCTCCGGCGCCTCAAATATCCCGTGAAAGCCCGCGTCTCGAGTTCGGAAGAGCCGCCGTCTCCGGGCGAAGAGCATCCTCCCATTTGGGGCGGCGTCTTTGCACGCTTCCGCGATCCCGACGGCAATTCATTTTCGTTGGTCAGCTTTGACGAAGTCACCCACGCCGTGGAAGCGCAGCGCCGCGCCATCGCCGAACGCCGCGAAGCCGAACGCCGCGCCGCTCAGGAACTCGAGATCGCCAAGCAGGTGCAGTCGCGGCTCTTCCCCCAAACGCTTCCGCCACTCAAGACCCTCGAGTACGCCGGAATCTGCCGCCAGGCGCGCCAGGTCGGCGGCGATTATTATGACTTTCTCGATTTAGGCAGCGAGAGGCTCGGCTTCGTCATTGGCGACATCTCCGGCAAAGGAATCGCCGCGGCGCTGCTGATGGCCAATCTTCAGGCAAATCTTCGCAGCCAATGCGCCATCGCCGTGGATCAGCCGCAACGCCTGTTGCGTTCCGTGAACCGGCTTTTTTGCGACAACACCACCGACGGCGCCTTCGCCACGCTGTTCTTCGCCGAATACAATGACGCCACCCGCGGCTTGCGCTACGCCAACTGCGGCCATCTCCCCGCGTTGTTGCTGCGCTGCGACGACTCGCTCGCACGCCTCGAAGCCACTGCGACCATTGTCGGCGTGTTTAAGAACTGGGATTGCGCCATCAGCGAAATTCAAATCTCTCCCGGCGACATTTTCGCGCTCTACACCGACGGCATCACCGAATCCTTCAACGACGCCGGCGAACAATTCGGCGAGGAGCGCCTCTCCGCCGCCCTCTGCCCCCACCGCGCGCTTCCATCCAGCGACTTGCTCGCTGCCGTTGTCGACGAAGTTCACAAATTCAGCCCCCGCGAACAGCACGACGACATCACCCTCATCATCGGCAAATCCCTGTGAAAGATGCTTGTCATTCTGAGCGCATCCAAAGAGGATGCGCGAAGCAGGGAATCACGAGCGCCGTAGGCGCGATACTCTCCGGTGTCTCGCGCCTAATACCACGCAACCGCCCAAATGTGTCATCCCGAACCGGCCGCGTTGTTTGCGAACGGCGGTGAGGGATCTGCTTCTCGGTTTCAGAGCAAGCTTGATTGCGGATGTCAAGGATCCACTTAGAACTTACAACTTACGACTTATCATCTCCTTGTCGAATCGTGCTGCGGAAGGCTTTCATTTCGCGCAGCACATCGGGCTCATTGGATAGGTACACGTAATGATCCGCGCCACGCAGCCGGACCACATGTGCCGTCGGGACGCCCTCTTCAAATACCTTCGCCTGCCGGGTCGTCAGGGCATCTAGCCCCTCAGAAAGGGACCTGGCGGCCTCACGGACCTTGGGGTCCGTGCTCTCCTTCATCCATCTCGCCTGAGCGTGAGGGATCGCAAAGATTGCGAGCGCGGGCACGGGAATATTGGTGTACTTCTTCATGCCTTGTAGGAGGATCGAGCCACCAGGAAAGTCCCGCTCCTTTCCGACCCGTCCTTCCGGAGTCGCCGCGTATTGCTGGCGAAGCTCACCTTCGGGATAGGTGATTCCAAGTGCTCGCAGGCAGGCCTGCTGGAATGCAGTAAAACTGGCCAAACCGGGATCGGATTCGCCTGGCGGCGGAGCTTGCGGCATGTGCTCCCTGAGGTCTTCAAACTCCTTCATTGCGGGTCCTTTGCCGTTATCAAACGCGTATGGATACGCAGCCTCGAGGTAGACGAGCGCAGCAACCCGGCTCGGATGTCGAGTCGCTACGGAACTCAACTCTTCTCCCCCGATCGAGTGCCCTACGAGAACAGGCCTCTCCAGCTTGAGCGCGTCCAGGACGGCGAGCACATCCTCTCCCAGCCGGTCCGCTCCCCAGCCCTCCGCGGAAAAACCGGATTCGCCAAAGCCGCGCCGCGTGATGCCGTAGACATGAAAGCTGGGCGTCAGCTTGGGCGCGAAATCGTCAAACACGTGCGCCGTGTCTCCCCCGCCTGCTAGTAGCACGAGGGGCCTGCCAGAGCCGCCCCAATCGAGCACTTCCAAGCGAACACCCTTCTCCACGATGACAAATCGCGTGGTGTGAGGCGACGGGTCTTTCCATCGCGGGAGCTGTTGGGCGTAAAGCGGAACCATGAGGGACACGAGCAGTATCAAACCCGCTCGTCTCTTCAACCGTCGACGGCATGCGAAAGCGAGCTGTTTTCGGTGTATAGCCATGTCCATCTCTGGTCCACATTATTTATACGGATTCCGGACGTTTCAGGTTCCCTCCGCCCAAACGCGACTAGCCCGGCAGGAACAAGGGTAGCTACCGAAATAAAGATCGGAGCGGAAGAAGAAGGACAAGACAAAGACAACAGGACGATGTATCGTGCCACTGCAAATTCTGCTGAACTCGAAGGCCGGGATGAAAGCTGAGACGCGGGCGAACGACAAAGATAAGGTGCGGGAGCATTACGAACGCATGAGTCCCTACTATCATTCGTTGTGGGGCGAGCACATTCATCATGGCTACTGGATTCTCGGCGATGAGACCAAAGAGACTGCGCAGGTGCAGCTCACCGAGCACCTGGCGCAGGCAGCAGCCATTGTGCAGGGGGCGAAGATCCTAGACGTGGGCTGCGGGTTTGGCGCAAGCAGCATTTACCTGGCGCGCAAGTACGGAGCGGACGCGACGGGGATCACCATTTCGCAAGTCCAAGTGGGAATGGCAAACCAAGCGGCGGCAAAAGCGGGCGTCGACGCGAAGTTCCTGTTGATGGACGCAGAGGCCATGACGTTTGAGGATTCTTTCGACGTGGTGTGGTCGGTGGAATCGATTTCGCACTATCAGGACATCCCGGGATTCTTCGCCTCCGCGGCAGCGCTGTTGCGGCCGGGAGGAACCCTGGCGATCACCGACTGGTTCAAGAAAAAAGGGTTGACGCCGCGGGAACACAAGAAGTTCCTGTACGATCTGGAACACGGCATGATGGTGGAATTGCAGACCGTGGAAGACTACGCGGGCCACCTGGCCACAGCCGGATTGGAAGTAACCCACAGCGAAGTGCTGAACAAGCATTGCGCCAAGACCTGGGATTTTTGTCTGGATATCATCAAGGACAAGGCATTGTGGGCAGCTGCGGTGCAAAACGGCGCGGATTTCGTGCGCTTTTTGCGCGCGTTCAAGGACATGCGCGCGGGCTTTGCCTCCGGGAATTTTGTCTATGGTCTGATCGTGGCAAAAAAGAAAAGAAGTACAGGCGTAAGCTCCTAGGAGCTTGTTGAAAACAAAAGACAACCTGTCATTGCGAGGAGCAAAGCGAGAGGAATCCTGGCTTGATTTTCAACGCCCGATGGGACTATCCCTCGCCCGACGCACCTCCAGAGTCTACATTCGGAGAGAAAGGAAAAAGGACACGATGTATCGTGCCCCTGCGCCAATGCCGTGAGGAAGTTCTCGCTAGCTGGCGGCTTCGGCGGGTTCTTCCTTCTTGGCTTTTTCTTTCTTTTCTTTTTCTTTGTACTGGTAGCCAATGATCTCGAGGATGGCGACTTTGGCGTTATCGCCGACGCGGTTGCCGGCGCGGATGATTCGCGTGTAGCCCCCCGCGCGGTCGCCGAACTTGGGGGCGATTTCGCTGAAAAGCTTCTGCGTGACGGAAGGAACCAAAAGGTACGAAGCGGCCTGCCGACGCGACTGCAGCGTGTCGCGCTTGCCGAGGGTGATGATTTTTTCCGCCACCGGGCGAGCGGCCTTGGCGCGCGTGAGCGTGGTGGTGATGCGCCCGTGCTGAAGCAGGTTGGTCACCAGGCTGCGCAAAACGGCGCGACGATGGTCGGGCTGCTTGCCGAGTTTCGATCCGGAGTTGAGATGTCGCATGACGAATTCCTTAGTTCAAAGTCGAAAGTTAAAGCTCGAAGCGAACTGCAAGAGGGCGCAGCACTACTGCGCCCCTACAAAATCCTGCAAAGAACAGGTCTTCCCGGTCGGAACCGGGACCCACAAATCCAAGACCTGTTACTACAACAACTCGCAGATGCGGCCCGCCTCAGCCCTTCGCTTCGCTCCGTGTAAAAGGCAGGCCCTAGAAAAACCAGGAGCTTACAGGCCGACGGTGTCTTCCGCAGACGGCGCAGCGGTCTGGCTCGGGAGCGGCGGCCAGATGATGCGGCCGTGCTCGTCGAACTTCATGCCTAGCGACAAGCCCATCTTCACGAGAATTTCCTTGATCTCGTTGAGGGATTTGCGGCCGAAGTTCTTAGTCTTGAGCATTTCGTTTTCGCTCTTCTGCACGAGTTCGCGAATGGTCTGGATATTCGCGTTCTTCAGGCAGTTGTACGAGCGCACGGAAAGCTCGAGCTCCTCGACGGAGCGGTCCAGATGCTCGAGGCGCGGATCGTGCGAAGTGTCCGTTGGCGCTTCCACGGTTTCCACCGGCTCTTCGAAGTTGATGAAGATGCTCATGTGGTCCTTGACCAGCTTTGCGGCGTAGCCGATGGCATCCTTCGGCGTGATGGCGCCGTTGGTCCAGACTTCCATCATCAGCTTTTCGTAATCGGTCATCTGGCCAAGACGGGCGGCTTCGACGGAGTAGTTGACCTTGCGCACCGGCGAGTGAACGCTGTCCACTGGGATGTAGCCGATGGGCAGGTCCTCGTCGTAGTTGCGGTCGGCGGCGACGTAGCCGCGGCCGTTCTTGGCGCGCATTTCGATTTGCAGCTTGCCGCCTTCGCTGACCGTCGCGATGTAGACGCTCTTGTTCAGCACTGCGAAATCGGCGTCCTCCTCAATGTTGGCTGAGGTGACCGTGCCGGGCTGCTCGACGTTGAGGTAAATCGTCTTGGGCAGATCGGTGTTCAGCTTGATCGGCACCTGCTTCAGGTTGAGGATGATCTCCGTGGCATCCTCCACGACACCGGGGATCGAAGAGAATTCGTGCAAGACTCCTTCGATCTTCACGGCAGTAACCGCCGCGCCTTCGATCGAACTGAGCAGCGCGCGGCGCAGGGCATTACCGACGGTGGTGCCCCATCCGCGCTCAAACGGCTGCGCGGAGAAACGCCCGTACTTTTCGGTCAGCGACTCGAGATCCGACGCAAGGTGCTTCGGCTTTTGAAAACCTTTCCACATCTTGTTCCTTCTTTCCGGGCCGAGATTTTCGGCCCAAAACCCAATTCCTCAGGGGCTAAAGCCCCGAAACAAAAGCCCGGTCTGATCTCCGGCAGAAGCTCCGACGCCGTTCGACTACTTCGAGTACAGCTCGACGATGAGCTGCTCGTTGATCGGTGGCGTCTGCACGTCTTCGCGCTTGGGCAGAGCGACGACCTTGGCTTTGAACTGTTCGCGCTGCTGCTCGAGCCAGGGCACGGCGTTCTGGCTCTGCGCGACGTTGCGCGCTTCGAGCACCGCCGCGTTCTGGTGCATCTTTTCTTTGATGGCGATTTCCTCGCCCACGGTCACGAGGTATGAAGGAATGTTCACTTTCTTCCCGTTCACCCGCACGTGGCCGTGCAGCACGAGCTGCCGAGCCTGCGCGCGCGAAGACGCCAGACCCGCGCGCCACACCGCGTTGTCGAGGCGGCGTTCGAGCATGACGATGAGGTTTTCGCCCGACGGGCCTTTCATGCGCACAGCCTTCTCAAAGTAATTGCGGAACTGGCGCTCGAGCAGCCCGTAGGTGCGCTTCACCTTTTGCTTTTCGCGCAACTGCAGGCCGTAGCCCACCACTTTGGCGCGCCGCGATTGCCCGTGCTGCCCCGGAACGAAGTTGCGCTTTTCAATGGCGCACTTCTCCGTAAAGCAGCGCAGGCCCTTCAAAAACAGCTTCTGCCCTTCCCTGCGGCACAGGCGGCAGACGGCATCACGATGTCTTGCCAACGATGTTTCTCCTTTACTTCTTCGAACGATCGGCTTCCGGATTGTTTTTCCGTGATGCCGCTCGCAAATTTCTTATTGCTGCTCCGTATCCCCGACGAGCAAACAATATCCGTCGGGGTCGTCAATCCGAAACTCGCCATGCTTCGCGTAAAACGGGTAATTGATTTCGCCAGGCTGCAGTTGCTGGGCGATCAAGCTTTCCCGGTACGCAGCCACGCCATTCGCGTACAGATAAAACAAAACATCCTGCGCTCCCGGGTTCATGTGCCGGTCCGATCGCACCAGCATTAGCTGGGCGCCGCCATTGCGCAGATGCGCCCACTGCATCGGCTTGCCTTCGGGCGTCCAAGTATGCTCGGCAACAAAACCCAGCTTCGAGTACCAAGAAACCGAGGTCGCCACATCCGCGACGTGCGCCATGGGCGTGAGCGCAGCCAATGGCTTGACACCGGTCGATATCGTCGATGCGGAAGCCTCAGTCATTTCAAATTCCATCAAACGCGGCGGCGCTTCGGCGGACGGCAGCCATTGTGCGGAATCGGCGTAATGTCGCGAATCAGCACGATGTGCAATCCTGCCGCGGAAAGCGCGCGGACGGCGGATTCGCGGCCCGAACCGGGACCCTTCACGCGGACTTCGACGCTCTTCATGCCGTACTGGTCGCGCGCGACGCTCGCGGCGGCCAGCGAAGCCTGCTGCGCGGCGTACGGCGTGCCCTTGCGCGAGCCCTTGAACCCGATGGCGCCCGCCGAGGACCAGCACATCGTGCGGCCGTCGGGATCGGTGATGGTGATCTGCGTGTTGTTGAATGACGCAGCCACGTACACGACGCCGTGCGGCACGACGCGGCGCTCGCGCTTCTTCTTGAATTCTTTTTTGCGCTTCGCGGCAGCCGGTTTTGCCGGTGCACCAGCTTCCGGCGTTCCTGCTGCAGCCTTTGGTTCTTTTGCCACGATTCACTCCGTTTCGTCTTCAAGCAAAATCTGAAATGTTGCCGACTCACCTTCAGAGCCGGGCTAAAACCCGGCCTCTACAACTGATAGAACCCTGCCAAGCCGGGGTGCAGCTCTGCTGTACCCCTACGATCAATTTTCCTGGCCCACTGGGACGCGCTAAAGCGCGCCCTGCAAAACTGAAAACCTCGGCAGATGGAAAGCCGCCGCCCTTGAGGCCTCAGGGTAAAGCGAACCGCAAATTAGCCCTTCTTGCCGACGGTCTTCTTTTTGGCTGCGACGGCGCCGCGACGCGGCCCCTTGCGGGTGCGCGCGTTGGTGTGCGTGCGCTGGCCGCGCACCGGCAAGTTGCGGCGATGGCGAATCCCCCGATACGCCTGAATTTCAATCAGGCGGCGGATGTTCATCTGAATCTCCTTGCGGAGATCGCCTTCGACGCGGCCTTCCTGCTCGATGGCCTGGCGTATATGATTCACTTCATCTTCCGTCAGGTCGCGAATCTTTTTCGTGTGATCCACGCCGGCTCTTGCGGCGAGCTTTTTCGCGCGCTCCTGCCCGATTCCGTAGATCGACGTCAATCCAATCCAGAGGCGCTTCTGGACGGGAAGATCTACACCTGCGATGCGTGCCATGCGACTCTCCCTATCCCTGGCGCTGCTTGTGCTTGGGGTTGACGCAAATCACCCGCACCACGCCGCGCCGGTGGATCACCTTGCATTTGTCACAAATTTTCTTTACTGATGCCCTGACTTTCATTTGCTCCTCAATCCAGTGCCAAACTTCGGCGCAGCTAGCTGCGCCGCGACAAAGCCAAACTACCCTACCCGACAGCCCGCCTCAGAAGCGGCCACTACAAACCACCCGACGAACTGGCCGCACTACTTATAGCGGTAGACGATGCGGCCTCGCGTCAAATCGTATGGCGAAAGCTCGACCGCGACTTTGTCTCCCGCGAGAATGCGAATAAAATTTTTGCGCATCTTGCCGGAGACGTGCGCCAGGACCTGGTGCTTGTTCTCCAGCTCGACACGGAACATGGCGTTGGGCAACGGTTCGATGACCGTGGCCATGACTTCAATGGCGTCCTCTTTGGGATTTCCCGAGTCGCCTTTGTCGCCCTTCTTTTTATCCTCAAACTGCTTCGCCATATACTCCTGTCGTTTGTCAGGCCGGGCTTCCCGACAAGAACGTCGGGACGCAAGAACCGCGAAAGCCGGGCTCACATCTTGCCAAGCTACGGCGCACCATGCTGCGCCACTACAAACCGAAAGCGAAAAAACCACGGGCCCAGCTTCGGCCAGAGGCCTTAGCCTAGAAGAAAGATCGCCACTACACCGGCCCGCCTCTGAAGCCGGACCCTACAACTACCACGAGGGGCCGGTCACTTCTTTCGGGCGCGTCAAGATCCAAGGCCCGTTGGCAGTGACCGCCACGGTATGCTCGAAGTGCGCCGAGGGACTGCCATCGGCAGTTTCTGCGGTCCACTCATCGCGCATCCGCACTTCCGGGCGCCCGGCATTTACCATCGGCTCGACAGCGATAACCATACCTTCCTGCAAACGCGCGCCGCGCCCTTCTTCGCCGTAGTTCGGCAGGTTGGGCTCGTCGTGCATTCTGGTGCCGATGCCGTGCCCGACGAATTCCCGCACCACCGAAAAACCGTTTTGCTCGACCCAGGTCTGCACCGCGTGGCCCACGTCGCCAAGCCGGTTGCCCGCGCGCATCTTGTCAAT
>DATFRZ010000111.1:0-15880 GCA_035262885.1 Candidatus Acidiferrum sp. | reverse complement strand
ACCTTGGCCCAGATTCCTTCGATCGCCTCAACCCTGAAGGTCTGCGCCGGCGCTTAACCAGACGCTTGGAGGGCCTGGGCTTTAAAGTGACGTTGGAGCCCTTGGCTAACGTCGCCTGAAAGAGATTTTCTAAGGAATAGGAACCGCCGCGCCTGCGCCCGTCCTCCGCTTGGCATCAAACGGCTTGAGGGGATCGTCCAAGTGTGAGTCCGAGCAATTAGGGGCGTCCCGCCTTCCTCTTTTAGAGGGATTTTTCGAAATGTTTATTTTTCCAGGGAACTTTTTGACGAGTAGGACGTCTAGGTACATAGGCAGAACAGCTACAGGTAGTATATCTACCTTAGGGCTTGCTGCTGAAATCCTTTTTGTTCCTTGGAGGTTCTATGCATCGGTTTTCCGGTTACGTCCGCGCTTCTGAGTCTTCGCGTTTGGCTCGTTTTCTTCTTGTTGGGGTTCTTTTCCTGTTTGCCATTGCGAGGCCCCTCGGTGCCCAATCGAAGGCGGACGCTGGCGTGCCACCGTGTGTTCCCTCTGACCTGAATTCGCTGATCGTGACGGATGGCAGGACGGTCCATGTAAGCGAACTGAGGGAAGGACTCGATCGGAGCGGAAGCGGAGGTGCGAACGCGTCCGTCTCTGATCCCGCGCGCAAGCCTTCCGACGCCCAAGAACGGAAAGAGGCTCATGAGGTCTTCGCGAAGGAGGCCCGCCGAGGGAATCCGGCGGGGATGGTAAACCTAGCGGTTTCGTCCTTGGCGGGATGGGGTGGGAAGCTGAATGCCGGGGAAGCGCTGTATTGGCTGCATGCGGCAGCCGATCGCGAATATGGCCCCGCGTTTTATGACCTGGGCATTGTGTATTTCAAAGGCTGCGGAGTCCGACGGGACATGGCCGAAGCGTTCCATTTCTTCGAGTTGGGTGCCAAGGTCGGCGATGCTGCGGCTCAGGTCAACCTCGGTTATTTCTACGATCGTGGATTGGGCGTGGTCCAGGACCGCTCTGCAGCGGCGCATTGGTATCTTTTGGCGTCCGAGTCGGGTGAAGCACAGGCCCAATACAATCTGGCCGATCTTTATCTTCATGGTGAAGGAGTGGCCAAGGACGAGCCGACGGCTTTCGCGTGGTTTCAGAAAGCGGCTCTCCAGGGGCACACGGGCGGGCGGATGATGATGGCTTCCATGCTGGCTGCCGGGCGCGGTACGTCTAAAGATTTGGCCAGTGCTTACTTTTGGGTTTTCGCCTCCGTCTTACAAGGAGATAACCGGGGCGTTCCGCTGTTGGGAACTCTGGAGCGCCAACTGAGTGGATCGGAAGTCCAAGAAGCGAAGGCGCGTGCCCAGCTGCTCCTGGCCGGGCTACAGGCATCAAAAAACAAATAGCGTGCAGAAAAAGTACCAATTCTTGTTTGGGTTGCATCTGATTGACGTGGAGGATAGACTCTCAATCGTGAGTAACGCGAGCCATCTTCGCCAGAACTGTACAAGCAACTGTTGTATGTGTTGCGCGACAGTGTCTTCTGGCGTTGGGAGGCTAGCGGTGTAACAGAGAAATCTAGCCGAGCGCATTGAAAACCCACCGCCAGAAAGCTGGCAGGTGGGTTTTGTGTTTTTGGCGTCATTTTTCCAGAAAGAGAACCGCTATGACTCTTCCAACGCTGCAGTCGCCGGATGAGACTCTGGTGCCAGAGGTCTCCGAGGCTTCCTTTCCGTCTGCGCTGGAACGTCGGCTTGGGCATCTCGCGATGCTGGAAGCCGAGAGCATCTACATTCTTCGAGAAGCCGCGGCGGAATTTTCGCGTCCTGTCATGTTGTACTCCATCGGCAAAGATTCTTCGGTCATGCTGCGGCTGGCGCAGAAGGCTTTTTATCCCGGCAACATCCCTTTTCCATTGCTCCACATCGACACGAGCTACAAATTCCCCGAGATGATCGAGTTCCGCGATTCCTACACGCGAGAAATCGGTGCGGAACTGATTGTTCATCAAAACCGTGAGGCGCTGAAGCAAGGGGCAAATCCCCTTGCTTTAGGAACGCAACGATGCTGTGGGCTGCTCAAGACGAAGTCTCTGCTCGATGCGCTATCTGAGGGAGGATTCAACGCCGCCTTTGGGGGTGCGCGGCGTGACGAAGAAAAATCGCGGGCGAAGGAGCGTATTTACTCCTTCCGTGATGCGCATGGCCAGTGGGATCCAAAGAACCAGCGCCCCGAACTGTGGAATCTTTTCAACTCGCGCATCGAGAAATCTGAAAGTATCCGGGTTTTTCCGCTGTCGAACTGGACGGAGCTCGATGTGTGGCTCTACATTCATGCGGAAAACATTCCCATCGTTCCGCTGTATTACGCACGCGAACGGCAAGCGGTCGTGCGCAGCGGCTCGATTGTGCTGGTTTACTCGCCCGACGAGCTTATCCCCGGCGAAAAAGTGCAACGGATCAAGTGCCGCATGCGTTCGCTCGGCTGTGTTCCGTGCACCGGAGCGATTCGCTCGGAAGCGGACACGGTTCCCAAAATCATTGAAGAGATGATTTCGTTCCGCCGCTCCGAGCGCGAAAACCGCGCGATTGATCACGACGAGGAAGGATCCATGGAATTGAAGAAACGCGAAGGGTACTTCTGATGCTGACGTTAGCCCCTTCCGAGCGCGCGGAGAGCCTGGCCGCGTTTCTTCAAGCGGACCTCCGGAGGGATCTTCTGCGGTTTACCACCGCAGGCAGCGTGGACGACGGCAAGTCCACGTTGATCGGCCGTTTGTTGCATGACGCGAAGGCCGTCTACGAAGACCAGGTTGCTTCGGTGCAAAACAGCAAGATCAACCGCTCAGGTGGGGCGTTCGATTTTTCGCTGCTGACCGACGGCCTGCGCGCCGAGCGCGAACAGGGAATCACGATTGATGTGGCCTACCGCTACTTCAGCACCGCGCGGCGCAAGTTCATCATTGCGGACACGCCAGGCCACGAGCAGTACACCCGCAACATGGCCACGGGCGCGTCGACGGCCGATGTCGCAATTGTTTTGGTGGACGCTACGAAGGGCCTACTTACCCAAACGCATCGCCACACCTATATCGCCTCGCTCCTCGGAATCCGCTGCGTCGTGGCGGCCATCAACAAAATGGATCTCCAGAATTACAGCGAGGAGGTTTTCCTTCGTTTGCAACGCGATTTTCTTTCGCTCGCGTCGCGCGTGGGCATTTCTGGCGTGCAGTGCATTCCGATCAGCGCGCTGGCGGGTGACAACGTCGTTAGTGCGAGCGAAAACATGCCGTGGTATTCGGGGCCCACGTTACTAGGACACCTCGAAACCGTGGATTTTCGGCAGACGCGTTTACTGGACGCGGTGCGATTTCCCATTCAATACGTCATTCGGCCAGATTCTCGCTTCCGCGGATTTGCGGGACAACTCGCAAGTGGCTCATTGCGTCAGGGAGATTCGCTTGTGGCGCTCCCCTCGGGGCAGGAGACGAGAGTCAAAGCGATTGCCGGCTTCGATGGCGATTCCGACCAAGCGATCGCTCCACAGTCGATTACGCTGCAGCTTGAAAACGAAATTGATTTGAGCCGTGGCGACATGCTGGTTTCTGCAGCCAACCTTCCCACAGTCTCGCGAAGCTTTTCCGCCACCGTTGTTTGGCTGCATTCGAAGCCGCTTCGTGTCGAAAGACCGCTGCTTTTGAAGCAGACCACCCGGCTAGTGAAAGCTCGCGTTCGCCGCATTCGTTATCGCATCAATGTGAACACGCTGCAACACGAGCCCGCCGAACAATTGGAAATGAACGGTATCGCTGAAGTGGAGGTGGAAACGAATCAGCCACTTTTTCTCGACCCTTATGCTGCCAGTCGAGCCGTGGGCAGCTTTATTTTGATCGATCCGTTCTCCAATGCGACCGTCGGAGCCGGTATGGTCCGGGAAACGTCCCTCGATGACGTCGCTCACCCGGAAGAGCGAAATCGCGCCCCGTTCGGAGGCCGAATCGGTGAAGTTACCGCAGAAGAAAGGCAGCGTCGCCACGGCCACAAGGCGGCAATTTTCCTGCTGGGAAACCGTCCTTCCATAGCAAAGTCACTCGAGCGCGCACTCTTCGATGACGGCTTTCAAACTGTAGCCCTTGACGCGTCAGGGCTGTCTGCACCTGCGCTGAAGCGCTTCCTCGCCTCCCTGTACGGAGTGGGGCTGATGGTGCTTTGCGCGAACGCTCCGCTGGAGCCACAAGACCTGGCGGAGCTTCCCGGGGAGGACGTATTCGGGGTCGGCGACACTTCCGATTTTGTCGCGGCACCGGGCGAAGCGGATGACGCCCAAATCGTGGAGAGAGTTATAAGCTTCGCAGAAAAACTCCGCCTGTCACCAGATTCCAAGCCAGCTAGAAGGGAACCCTGAAATGAACCTGACTTTGACCACGCAGCAAATCGAGGCTTTGAACGTCGAGGAGTTGCTCGACGCCGTTCTCAATAAATGGCAATCTACGCGAGTCTGCTTTACGTGCAGCTTCCAGGCGGAAGACATCGTCGTGCTGGACTTCCTGCGCAGGCGCCTGCCGCAAATTCCGGTTCTTTTTCTTGAGACAGGCTATCACTTCGCCGCAACCTACGAGTTCCGCGACCGGCTCGCCTCGGAGTGGGCCCTGAATCTCGTGAATGTGGTTCCGGAAAAAACCGTCGCGGAGCAGGAATCCGAGCGCGGCCTGCTCTATCAAACCGATCCCACGGCCTGCTGCCAGCTTCGCAAAGTGGCCCCGCTGATGAAAGCGCTCGAGTCGTTCGACGTTTGGTTCACCGGCCTGCGCCGCGAACAATCGCCCACGCGAGCAAACCTGCAAAAAACCGAGCAGCACCGCCTTCCCAGCGGCAAAACATTGCTGAAAGTCAGCCCGCTTGCCGACTGGACCTGGGCGCAGGTCTGGGAATACACCGGCGGCCATCGGCTCGCCTATTTGCCGCTTTACGATGCGGGCTATCCCAGCATCGGCTGCGGACCGTGCACGGCTCTTCCCGCCGATCCGGGGAACACCCGCTCCGGACGCTGGGGCGGACGCAAGCTGGAGTGCGGCATTCACACGTTTTCGGAGCGTGGCGCATGACACAACTCTTCGTTGGATTTGCGATTGCGCTCGCTGTCGGCCTGACCGGCGTTGGCGGCGGCAGTTTCACCGTACCGGCCCTATTGCTTTTTGCCGGACTCTCCGCTGGTGAAGCGGTTGGCACGGCGTTTGTGTTTGCGGCAATTGTGCGTCTAGTTGCTGCGCCTTTTTATCTTTTCCGCCGCCAGATTCATTCGCGGTATTTTTGGCTCTTGCTTCGCGGAGCAGTACCGGGCCTTTTGGCGGGAACGCTGGTTCTTCGTTACATCACGAGCGCTCGCGGTGGTAACTCCACGGTAGTCATCATTCTCGGAGCGGTGCTGGCTCTTTCTTCGGCAATCACGTTTGTCCCTCGCGTGCGCAATAGTGAGTTTGCCGTCAAGAATTCCCAGTGGCTGCCTTGGCTTGCTTTCCCTATCGGTGTCGAATCGGGGTTCTCCTCGGCAGGCGCTGGTGCGCTGGGCACGGTTCTACTTCTGAATTACTCGGAGATGGCGCCCGCGCAAGTGGTTGGCACGGATTTGCTTTTCGGACTGGTGCTCGCCGTCATCGGAGGAATCTTTCACTGGACCGTCGGCTCCATCAGCTTGGCTGTGCTGTTTCCGCTGCTGCTTGGCGGGTTGCCGGGTGTGCTGTTGGGTTGCCTGCTCTCGCGCCATATTCCGGCTCAGCGGCTTCGCGCGGTTATTGCGGTCGTCGCGATTTGTGCGGGACTACAATTGGTGGTCTCGGGCGTCAAAGCGCGTTTCTCAAAACCGGCCGAGGCCGCCACCCCTGCTTCGGGGAATCGATTGCTGACGAGTGCGAGTTTATCTCCTCGCCCAGAGAAGCAGCAGTAGGGCTCTACCTCTTGTTGTCTGAGGCGGTTGCAAAGGGTTGACCTGCCACGTTTGCTGAGGTCATTGATGAGTAGATTGAGCGCTTAATCGAAGTTCTTATCAATATTGCTTTGCAGCAGAGCCGGCGCGATATGCTCGGTGAAAACCCAAAGGATGACGCGAGTTCCGCGTCAGTATGACCAAGCGAAATTGCGGATCATTAACCGGCCGGCTAGAGACCGAAACTGGCGTATTCCCACTCCCGCCGCTTCCTGACACGTTTTCTCCGAGGAAAGGGTTGCTGAAGCCTATTTCGAAAACCAAGTCCGCCTCCCCTGCACCGCCTACCAGTTCAAAGCGTCCCCAGTTTTTCAAGGAAATCGGAGCGCCTTCTCGATCCTCCCCCAAGGAGAGACTAATGGGCCCATTCGGCGATTTTGCCTGACAGCTCCCGTAGGAAACTCGCACCGTGGGGAATTTTGCCTCCGAAGTTTTCAGCGACGGTTTGGCCCAGGTCGGCGAGAGTATCGCGCAAGCCGAGGTTCACTCCAGCTCCGCTTCCGGGTGAGTACGCGAGAATTGGAACGTATTCACGGGAGTGATCGGTCGTCGGCCAGCGCCGGTCAGGATCGCATCCGTGGTCCGCGGTGATGATCAGCAGGTCGGAAAGACTGAGAAGCGGAAGATATTCACCGAGCATGGCGTCAAACTCTTCGATCGATTGGGCGAAGCCCTCCACGTCTTTGCGATGGCCGTAGAGCATGTCAAAGTCCACCAGGTTGCAGAAGATCAGTCCGTCTTTGCGCTCCTTCGCCGCGGTAGTTAGCTTTTCCATCCCGTCGGCGTTGCCCTTCGTGGTGAGGTATTCGTCCACGCCGCGCCCGTTATAAATGTCGTGAATCTTGCCGACACCGAGCACGCGCACTTTGCGCTCGGCGAGCACGTCCAGAAGCATGGGCTTCGGCGGATCCACCGCATAGTCGTGCCGGCGCGTGGTGCGCACAAAATTTCCGGCGGTTCCGGTAAATGGCCTTGCAATCACGCGGCCCACACGATGCGGTCCATCGAGCAGGCGCCGCGCGATTTCGCACATGCGGTACAGCTCGTTGACGGGAACCACTTCCTCATGCGCGGCAATCTGAAAAACGCTGTCGCCCGAGGTGTACACGATGGGCTTGCCGGTGCGGACGTGCTCTTCGCCAAGTTCCTTGATAATTTCCGTTCCCGACGCAGGCTTGTTGCCGATGGTCTTTCGGCCAATTTGCTTCTCGAATTCCTCGATCAGTTCGCAAGGGAATCCGTTTTGGTAGACAGGGAAGGCTTGATCGAGCCACACGCCGGCCATTTCCCAATGGCCGGTAGTCGTGTCTTTTCCCGGAGAGCGCGTTGCGCCCTTGCCGTAGGCGCCGAGCGGAGAAGCCTTCGGAGCCAGGAACTTCAGCGGAGCAATGTTGGCGAGGCCAAGGTTGATTAGGTTTGGGATTTGGAGAAACCGCGATTCTGCGATATGGCCCAGGGTATTTCTTCCAACATCGCCGTAATCCGCGGCGTCGGGCAGTTCGCCAATGCCCACACTATCGAGCACAATCCAAAAAACTCGCGAGTAGGTATTCACTCGGACGTTGATGACCCCTTCGACGAGACTCTACCACACGGAAACAACCGGCAAAGTTTGAGAGCGCCACAATTCACCGTTTTTGGCAATGCCTGATTTCCTACGGTTCGTGAGTTGCCGCCACGCTGACTTTCCGGGCTTGCGTTCCGCCGCGGGGTTGTGAATGATCGCTTACTGCCCGCTGAACTATTTCTCTTCGGCGTGCGTAGTACCAGGTAGCGGAGGTCTGCCATGCCCGAGGTTAGCAACTACCGGCGGGTGTCTGTGGTCCTGCCGGTCATCCTGATTACGATTGGCGTTCTTTTTCTGGTGCACAACTGGCGTCCCTCATTCGAGCCCTGGGAGATTCTTCTGGATTACTGGCCGCTCATCCTTATTTTTGTGGGCTTGGGGAAAATCTACGACAACTATCAAAGACGCCGTAATCCAAACGCTGCCGCTGGAATTTCGGTTGGCACTACGGTTGGAATTGTGGCGTTCGTCGCTGTGCTCGCTCTGCTGCTGTGGCATGGCCGCGGCGTCGCCCGTAGGAGCGGTTTGTACTCTTCGGATGTCAACCACACCTCGCAAACTGTGGCTCTGCAGGGGGCGAAGTCCGCGCGCGCGGAACTGCGAATGAGCGCGGGCGAACTCACCGTGAGCGGCGATTCGGAACATGCTCTCGACGCGGACTTTCGGTTTACCCGTGCTTATGATGAGCCGCGCGTCGATTACCACGTCACCGATGGCGTTGGGGAGATCAGAATCTCTCAGGATTCGCACCCGGTGCGCTTTGGGAATACCAGGAATGAATGGAATCTGCGGTTCAAGAAGGACCTTCCCCTGGAGCTGCACGTGGAGATGGGAGCCGGGCAAGGCAACCTGGATTTCCGGGATATTCCACTAACTCGCCTGGACCTTCATCTTGGCGCGGGCCAGGTGGACGTGGATTTGACGGGCGACCGGAAGACGGATTTGACGGCGGACATCGAGGGCGGGGTGGGCCAAGCGAACATCCGGCTGCCGAAAAAGATTGGCGTTATTGCTGAGGCTTCGGGCGGGATCGGTTCCATCAGCACTCACGGACTGAAGCAGGACGGCGGCTCTTACACCAACGAAGCTTATGGGAAGTCGCCCGCAACGATTCATCTGAAAGTTAGCGGGGGTATCGGAGAGATTGTTCTCAGCCAGGAGCCGTAATCGCGCCTGCGCAGAGCCCAGCGAAGCAAAGTCCGCGCAAAAACCACCATTTGCTCGCCTTTGACGACCGCCGTATAATTTGAAGTTTGGCCAGTAGCTTTGAAACCTGCTATCTAGGGTTGCCTTTGGCGACTAAACAAATCACCACTTCCGCGGATACTTCCAAGCCGGAACAGGACGCCTTGCGCGTTCAGGGCGCGCGCGTCCATAACCTCAAAAATGTGACAGTAGATGTGCCGCACAATGCCATAACCGTTGTCACCGGCGTGAGCGGCTCCGGCAAACCCTCGCTGGCTTTCGACACGATCTACGCGGAAGGGCAGCGCCGCTACGTTGAGTCGCTTTCTGCTTACGCGCGGCAATTCCTCGAGCGTATGGAAAAGCCCGAGGTGGACGAAATTTCCGGCATAGCTCCCGCGGTGGCGATTCGCCAGAAAAACTCCACGCGGAATCCGCGCTCGACGGTGGCCACGTCCACAGAGATTTACGATTATCTCCGGCTGCTGTTCGCGCGCTGCGGGCAGACGTTTTGCATCAAGTGCGGCGCGGAGGTTCGCAAAGACAACCCCGACGAAATCGCAACGCGAGTTCTGGCGCTTGCGCCGGGGCGAAGATTCTATGTTTTGTATCAATTCCGAGTCGCGGCGCCCACGGCAGCAACGGCGTCGAAACGGGCTAGCAAAAAGGCAGCGGCTCCGTCAGCCGATGCGTTGCGGCACGGACTGATCGAATTGCAGAAGCGCGGCTTCAACCGCTTGTACCAGGCTGGCCGCGTGCATGAATTTTCATCGCCGGAAACCCTGCTGGATGCGGATTTTGCGAAGCCCATCTACGTTCTCGTGGACCGCCTTGCGCTGAATCCTGAATCGCGCTCTCGCCTCGTCGATTCCATCGAAATCTGTTACCGCGAAGGCCAGGGAGAAGCCATTTTGGAATTCATCGGTGATGGCTCGCGAGGCGCCGCGGAACGTCTGAGCTTCAACGAGCGCTTCGAATGCAAGAATGACGGCACGCTGTACCAAGAGCCGGAACCGCGCCTTTTCTCGTTCAACAATCCCTACGGCGCTTGTCCACGCTGCCAGGGCTTTGGAAATACCATCGATTTCGATTTGAATCTTGTGGTCCCCGATCCCGGCAAGTCCATCGAAGAGGGCGCCATCGAACCGTGGACCAAGCCGCGCTACAAGGGGCTTTTTCAGGGTTTGAAGTCCTGGGCGCGGGAACGCGGGATCCCAACCAACATTCCCTGGCGGCAGCTTACTGCTGAGCAAAAGAGACAGGTTCTCGAAGGGGATCCCGAAAACGATTACGAAGGCGTGAAAGGCTTTTTTCAATGGCTCGAGCGCAAGAAATACAAGCTCCACGTCCGCGTTTTCCTGAGCCGCTACCGCGGCTATGCCACCTGTCCCGAATGCGGCGGAACCCGCCTGCGCGCCGAGGCACGCGCCGTGCGCGTCGCCGGAAAATCCATCACCGAAGTTTGCAAGCTCACGGTCAAAGAGGCGCGAGCTTTCTTTTCGACTTTGCGGCTTTCTGAAGCGCAATTGAAGATCGCTGACAAGATTCTCGAGGAAGTCCGCACACGTTTGCAGTTCCTCGATGAAGTGGGACTGGACTATCTCACGCTCGACCGCCTCACTTCGACGCTTTCCGGCGGAGAATCGCAGCGTATCCAGCTGGCGACTTCCCTCGGTTCACACTTGGTTGGCGCCCTTTACGTTCTGGATGAACCTTCCATCGGCTTGCATCCGCGCGACACGCAACGCCTCATCGACATCTTGAAATCATTGCGCGATCTGGGCAACACGGTTCTTGTCGTGGAACACGATCCCGATACCATTCAGGCGGCGGACCACGTCATTGATCTAGGCCCAGGAGCTGGCGAACTCGGCGGCAAGCTGCTTTTCGCCGGCGGTTACGAAGCAATTCTCCATGAACCGAAATCGCTCACCGGCCGTTATCTCAACGGAGAGTTGCGCATTCCCATTCCCAACCAGCGTCACAAGCCGGCTGGAAAATTTCTGCGTCTTTTCGGTGCTTACTTACACAACCTGCAAAACCTTGACGTGATGATTCCTCTCAGCACACTCACCGTGGTTACGGGCGTAAGCGGCTCCGGCAAATCCACGCTGGTGCACGACGTTTTATACAAGGCCCTGGCCTCCAAGCGCGTGGGCGGAAGCGTCAAGGAATTTTGCGACCGCCTGGAGGGCGACGACAAGGTCCGCGAAGTGGTGATTGTGGACCAATCGCCCATTGGCCGCACGCCGCGTTCAAATCCCGCCACTTACTTGAAAGCCTTCGATGCCATTCGCGAAGTCTTTGCGGACACACCCGACGCCAAGCGCCGCGGTTACTCTGCCGGCCACTTTTCTTTCAACGTTCCCGGCGGCCGCTGCGAAACGTGCCAGGGTGATGGCACGGTCACCGTGGAGATGCAGTTTCTTGCCGACGTCGAGTTGGTCTGCGAGGAGTGCCGCGGCACGCGCTTCAAGAGCAGCGTCCTCGAAGTGCGTTATCACGGAAGAAATATTCACGAAGTTCTGCAGTTGACCGTACGCGAGGCGCTGGCCTTTTTCGTGAACGTTCCGAAAGTAGTTTCGAAGCTCCGCATTCTCAACGAAATCGGCCTCGGTTATCTTCGTCTCGGCCAGTCCGCCACGACACTTTCCGGCGGCGAAGCGCAGCGTCTCAAGCTCGCCGCGCATCTGGCGCAAACGGACAACTCGGGAATTCTCTACATTCTCGACGAGCCCACCACCGGATTGCACTTCGATGACATCGCCAAGCTGCTCAGCGCTTTCCGCAAATTGCTGGAGGGTGGAGCGTCGTTGCTGGTCATTGAGCACAATCTCGATGTCATCAAGTCCGCGGACTGGCTCATCGACCTGGGACCTGAAGGTGGCGACCAGGGCGGCAAAATCGTTGCAACCGGAACTCCTGAGCAGGTTGCCCGCAATGCGCAATCGCATACTGGCAGATTTCTCTCCCGCGTTCTGAATGGCAATGGTCAGGCCCGCTTAGCAAACGGCCAGGCAAAGCGCCAGCCGAACGGAGCATCCAAACCCAATGGCGGCTCGGCTACCATTGCGAACGGAAACAAAACGACTCCGGCTGAACCATGACGCTCTCGATTTTTCCAAAGAACACTCTGCGAATCGCGTCTCCTTTTTTAGCGGGCCTTTTCTTGGTAATGGCGCAGCATCCCTTCGACTGCGCTCACGGTAAAGCTGCGTCACGACGAGATAGTGCTTCCGTGCGGCACGCGCAAACGACCGCGAAAACCAAGCCTTCAGGCCAATCCACCAGGCAAAAACTCGCCAATCCTCTCAACGATCTGCTCGACGAAGCCCAGCGCGACATCGATGAGCATCGGTTTGAAGCTGCCATCACTCCACTCCAGAAGGTTCTCGCCGAAGAACCGAATTTTGCGTACGGACATTTTCAGCTTGCTTACGTCTATACGGCGCTGAAAAAATCGCAGGAAGCTCAGGCGGAATACCAGCGCGCCGTCGCACTCGACCCCAAAATGTCCGCCGCTTATGTGAACCTGGGCATGATGCTTCTCGACAATCGAGAAGACGCCGCTGCGGTCGCCCCACTTCGCAAAGCCGTCGAGCTTCTTCCCGCAGAAAGCCGCCCGCGCTATCTTCTGGCGGTCGCTCTGGACCGTTCGGGCGATCGCGCGGGCGCCGCCGAAACCTTTGAAGCGCTCTTGCATCTGGACCCCAACGACATCACTGCCATTCAGTACCTGGGGTGGGTGAACCTGCGCTCCGGTAAGCCCGCCGAAGCGGAGGCCCGATTCCGCCGCGCCGTCGAAGTTCAACCGAAGGGAGCGGACGGTTTCCGCGGCCTAGCAGAGAGTTTGGAAGCCCAGAAAAAACCCGAAGCCATCACCGCCTACCGCCAATATCTCGAGCTCAGGCCCAATGACGCCGAGGCTCACGTCCGTTTCATCCATCTACTCCTGGATCAAGGGCAAAATGACGAGGCTCTGGCTGAGCTGGAACGCGCCGACGGCGGCAAGCCCTCGGTGTCATCCATGAAGCTTCGCGCGGACATTCAAATCGCACAAAAGAAGTGGCCTGACGCGGTCGCCACGCTCGAGCAGGCCGTGGCCCTAGCGCCAAACGACGCGCAGCTTCATGGTGGGCTGGGCCGCACTTACTTGCAACTCCGCGATTTCACTGACGCCGAAAAAGAACTGAAGACCGCCATCCAGCTCGACGCGAAGAACGTCGAGTACTGGAAAGATCTCAGCTCCACTTACTATTTGTCGAAAAATTATCCAGCCACGCTCGCGGCTCTTGATCGCGTTGATAAATTCGAAACGCCCGGAGCGGGGACTTGGTTCATCCGCGCGCTCTGTTACGATAGCTTGAACCAGCCTAAGCCAGCCCTGGAGGCCTACCAAAAGTTCCTGGAGCTGGACCAGAACAAGAATCCCGATCAAGTCTGGCAGGCTCAGGAGCGGAGCAAGGTCCTTCGGCGCATGCTGGAAGGCAAAAAGTAGCCCATGAGGATACCCCGGAATCTCCAGCAAACGGTTGGTTGTGCAGCGATGATTTCGTTTTTGCTTTCTCCGGCAGTCGCGCAGCAAACCGTCGCCGAATTGCAAGCGCACTTCGACCGTGAGAGCAATTCCGTGAAGAAGGCGAAACTTCTGGTTAAGCTGGGCGACGCCCAATTTGAGGAAGCACGCCGCGCGGAAAAGGCAGGCGACAACAATGCAGTTGACGCTACACTCGAGAAATACCGCGACAACGTACGTGCCGCCCTCGAAGCGCTGAAGAAGCAACATGGCGACGCGGAAAGGCACTCCAATGGCTACAGGCAGATGGAGATCCACGTGAAAGAAGGGATTCGCGAAGTGGAAGACTCGATGATTGCCGCGCCTGTTCCCTACAAGCCGCCGCTGCAAATCGTTCGCCAAGACCTGATCAACATGGACGAGGAGCTGATCCGCTTGCTCTTTCCGCATCGGCCGGCCGATAAGCCGGTCCCTCCTCCCGAGGAGAAGAAACCATGAAATGCAATCTCCCGGTCTTTTTCGTTTGCTCTTGCCTGTTTTTGGCTACTCCTGTGCTCCCCGCAAAAGCGCCGCAGGAAAAGGATTATTTGAGCGCCGTTGAAGCCGACAAAATCCGCGATGCGGAGACCTCCACCGAACGCATCAGACTGTTCCTCACCTTCGCGGAGGACCGCTTGAAAAAATTTCAATACGAACTGGAACACCCCTCGTCGAATCGCCACGTGGAAATGCTCAACGCGCTTCTGAATGCCTACATCGGTTGCGTGGACGACGCCGCCGATGTGATGCAGCTCGGCATCGAAAAACAGGAGAACATTCGCAAGGGCGTTGACCTGATGGCCTCCCGCACGAAAGAGTTTCTGCCCATTCTCGAAAAGCTTTCCGCCGACGGCCGGGAGCTGGAAACCTATAAAGACAATTTGGACGATGCCATCGAAGGCACGCGCGACGCTATGAACGACGCCGAGAAGGCCAAGAAAAAAGTCGCGCCCCCTCCCATCCGCCGCAAACACTAATTGGGGGAAGCCCTGAGGCTCGGCAGCGAAGCTCTATCTGTCATTCCGAGCCAGCCTGCGGCAGGCAAAGCGTGGGTCTAGGCATCGTTGTAGCTCCATTGTTGAGCCTGAAGGTGGAGCGGCTCGGAATGTTTGCTGTGTCCAAAATGGGTCTTGCTCACCTGACAATTTCGTGGGGAAATAATCAGCGTAAGGGGGCACAGCAGTTGGCAGCAGCCCAGGAAAGTAGCTGAGAGAAATCACCCTTTGGTTTCACTGAGAACTCATAACTTGTGACTGAGAACTAGTCCGGACCGAATGATGACGAAAGGAAGAGCAGAATTCATGCCCGGCGGTGCCGCCCTTTTCCAGCGCATGTTCACGCGCCTCGGCTGCGACGGCCGCCCGCCGCGCTTCCGCGTCGAGTTTTATCCTTATTCCAGCTTGACGCTCACCATTCGCCGCCGCGAAGAGGTGGTCTTCGTCCGCTTTTCGGACCTTTTGCGCCGCGCCCCTCTTCCCGTGCTCGAAGCCGCCGCAGCACTGCTCCTGGCCCGTGTCTACCGCCGCAGAGCGCCCGCATCGCTCGTCGAACCTTACCTGGAGTACGCGCGCTCCGGCCGCACGCGCAGCCGCATGAACCGCATGCGCCTGCATCGCGTTCGGCTGCGCCACACTGGAGCGCAGGGCCAGCAATTCAACTTGGACAAGCTTTTCGACGGACTCAACTGCAAGTATTTTGCCGGCGAGCTACCGAAGCCGCACATCGGCTGGAGCCTGCGAGGCTGGCGGCGGCAATTTGGCTGCTACGATCCCGGCCCAAATCAAATCCTGCTAAACCGCCGCCTCGATCATCCCCGCGTGCCGCAGTGCGCCGTCGAATATGTCTTGTTTCACGAGATGCTCCACGTCAAGCATCCCACGCGCCGCTCCGGTTGCACGCTCGTCTCTCATTCACGCGAATTTCGCGAAGAAGAAAAGCGCTTCAGGGAATTCGCCCGCGCCCGCCGCATCCTTGATCATTTGGCCCACTGATTGGCGTAGGCAGAAAAAACCGAAAGCTTCGGCGCGTATCGCTTCGGACTTGCTTCTCCGGATTGTAACTTTGCAGTTCAAGAAACTGGGACTCGGAGGAATCTCACGGCCTCCTTATGAGCCTCAAGAAGTTACAAACCGTTGGCGGACCACAGACCGTAACTTAGCTCTGCATTCCGTGCGCTGGCCGGCAAAGGAAACTTAGAGGACATTGAGGACATTGAGGACATTTCGGAAAAGCTGTCTGTGGAAGAGTTTGCGACCACAGCTCGTACCTTCCCCTCGCGTCCAGGGTAGATGTTCAATTAGCTATCGACCAGTTCTTTGCCAGCCACGGAAACTCAAATCTTCTTGGCATTCATTCAGCGATTGGGCACGCCAACTCTCTCATTTGTTCATTCGTGGCCCGTTCGGTTGATATTGGGCCCTTGCGGCATGACGTGGTGTCGTCAAACTTTATGCCCGCGGTGCGCAGCTCTCCGACCCGCTAAGCGACCTAATCGTTCGCAGGGCAAAGGTTGCAAGTCCCGCTTTTATCAAGGAACTGATGCGGCGGGCTGCTCAATTCCAATTTGAAATTGGAGAAAGTAACGAACTCAGGCGAAGTGCAGAGGATAGTGCAATCGA
>DATFRZ010000110.1:0-4057 GCA_035262885.1 Candidatus Acidiferrum sp. | reverse complement strand
GAATGTCCAGCCGAAGACGCGATATTTTTTTGCGGCCCCGGAGAAGAAATAGAAAAGCAATCCCCCGAACCAGAATGGCAGGCTGAAGGGATTCATCATCAGGATTTGCAGGCCAAAGAACGCAAGAAGCGGATAGGCGATGTCCTTGCCGGTGACTCGGATGTTGTGCATCAGCTCGAGGAACGGCCAGTGATGCTGGATATTCCAAGTCAGGTTGGGAAGAAAAATCAGAAGTGCGACCGCGCCCCCGGCGAAAATCCAAGGAGTGAACAAAAGTTTGCGCTGCTCGGTCAGAAGAAGGCCGAAGAGCAAGGCAAACGCGAAGATGGCGATGGAATATTTGTTTTCAAGGCCAAGACCGGCGATCGCGCCAAAGGCGAGCCAGAGTCTTGGGTTTTGTGTGTGGATCATGCGGAGAATCGTGTAAGCGCAGCCCGTCCAGAAGAGCGGGTCGAAGGCGTTCATGGCGAACTGGTGGTCAGTGACCCACCACACTGCGGGAGTGGCGGCCAGCGCCGCAGCGAGCGCGACCCCGAATCGCTTCGCGCCGAGTTCGCGGGCGAATGCGGCTACTAAGATGATGCGGGCGACGCCTGCCAACGCGGGCCAGAAAATCAGTGCAGGGAGCGACGTGCCGAGGGTATGCCGCCCGATCCAGGCGATGAAGGGAAACAGCGGAGGCTGGTCGACATAGCCGAAGGCGAGATGGTCGGCACAGGCAAGGTAATAAAGCGCATCGCGGAAGTAGCCGTAGCGCGTGGCCGTGGCCATGTGCAACGCGAAATAGATGAGCGCAATGAGATAAACCCACGGCCAAAGGGAAGGCCGGGGAGTCAAATCATGATTGATGGGCGTGGAAGCCAAGCAGCGAAGAATAGCAACAGGAAGGCAGCGGCGTAAAGCCGCTCCCCATGCTTATTCCGGGAGCGGCGGGCAGCCTGGAAATTCGCGGAGCGAAGTGTTGCCGATGTAGCCGAGGTCGGTGATGCCGATTTTGCTGGTGTAGTAGCCGTCGCAGGTCATGTTGCGGAGAAATGCAAAAAAGGAAACGCCCTGGCTGAGCGAAGGATCCTGCTTGGCGTTTTTGCGGAAGGCGATGAGGTCCAGGACTTCTTTCTTTTGCTCTGGAGTGCATTCGAGAAAGACTTTCCCGTAATGATCCGTGGAGTAACCGTCGAGCCAGAAGAGGCCGCCGCCCAGGCGCAGTTGGAATTTTTCGTTTTCGCTGGTGAGGAGATCGATGAATTCGGGAGCGCCGGCTTCGACCGCGCCGCCACATTTTGCATCCTTGGGAATGATCATGTCGCACAGAGCGACCAGCATCGCGTATTGCGAGGCGGAAAAATACTTTGGAGTGTAGGTCCCTGCTGGCGAGGCGGCTTTTTCCTTGTGGACGATCTGGTGGACGTATTCGGCGGCTTCGGCGGGAATGACTTGCAAAACGGAGCCGGTTACGCCAACGGCGAGCGTGCGGAGAATATCGCGGCGAGAGATGGATTCGCTAGGCATGGGATTCACCGGAAAGAAAAAGATTGAACACAGAGTGCGCAGAGGACACAAGGGAGAAAAAGAAAGCAGACAAGTTCATGTCAGAGGTTGCCCTTTCTGGCTTCGTCGAGGAGGTATTCGGAGGCGCGCCACGAGAGAGCCATAATGGTGAGCGTGGGATTCTTGTCGGGATTGCTGACCAGCGGAGCGCCGTCGGTGACGAAAAGATTTTTCACGTCATGCGCCTGGCAAAAACCGTTGAGCACGGAAGTCTTGGGATCGGCGCCCATGCGCGCGGTGCCGACTTCATGGATGATTTTTCCACCCGGCTCGATGCCAAAAGGAAGATCGCCGTGGATGGAAGTTTTGGTTTTGTATTCGCCGCCCATGGTTTCGACGATGGAGCGGAAGGTTTCCTGCATGTCCTTGGCTTGCAGCAATTCATAATCAGACCACTTGAAGTGGAAGCGCAGAACGGGAATGCCCCATTGATCCACGACGTCGGGATCGATTTCGCAATAGGTGTCGGGGTTGGGAATCATTTCCCCGCGTCCCGCGAAGCCGATGTGGCAGCCGTAGTGTTTGCGGGCGCGCTGCTTTAGAGAGAGGCCGTAGCCCTCTTCATCGCGATTCATGCCGTTGAACATGCCGACGCCCGGCAACTCGCGTCCCCCGCCAAACTCGATGTGATACCCGCGGGGAAAATCATTCTTGCGGTCGAATTTCCACCAGGGCATGTACATGTGCATGCCGCCTACGCCGTCATGATTGTGCGAAGGCATTTTTTCGAGCTGGGGAAAGTACCCGGTGCCGCTGCTGCCGACCGAATCGGTCAAATATTTGCCCACCGTGTCGGAGGAGTTGGCGAGGCCCGTGGGAAATACAGAGGATGTGGAATTGAGCAACAGGCGGGCGGATTCACAGGCGCTGGCAGCGACAACGACAGCGCGGGCGTTGATGCGCTTCTCGGAGCGCGTGGCTTTGTCGATGTAAGAAACGCCGGTGGCTTTGGCTTCTTTGTCCACGAGGATTTCGCGAACCATGGCACCGGTAATCATCGTGAGCTTCCCGGTTTTCATCGCGGGAGGAATGAGCACCTGGCTGGAGCTGAAGTTCGAGGCGGTGATGCAGCCGCGTCCGCACTGGCCGCAATAGTGGCAAGGAAGTCGGCCGTTCACAGACTTCGTGAGGATTGCGAGGCGCGAAGGGATGCACGTGATGCCCAGCTGGTCGCAGGCTTTTTTGACCATCAGCTCCGTGCAGCGCGGCTTGGGAGGCGGAAGAAAAACGCCGTCGGGCGCGCTGGGAACGTTTTCCTTGGTGCCGAAAACGCCGATATAGGATTCGACTTTGTCGTAGTACGGCGCGAGATCTTCGTAGGTGATGGGCCAGTCGTCGCCGAGGCCGTCGCGTGTTTTGGACTTGAAGTCGACTGGCGCGAAACGCAGCGCGATGCGGCCCCAGTGGTTGGTGCGGCCACCAACGATGCGGGAGCGAAACCACTGGAAGTCGGATCCAGGAGCGGAAGTGTACGGCTCGCCTTCAATGTGCCAGGCCCCGTTGGGCGCCAGGAACTCGCCGAAATTTTCACGCGCGCGGCCACCAACGCCCGCACCGCGATGTGGCGCTTCGTACGGCCACATCAGCATCTTGAAATCCTTTTCGGGGTGAACCTCCGGACCGGCTTCGAGGAGGGCGCAGTTGAGGCCGCCTTCGGTGAGGACTTTGGCGGCCATGCCTCCGCCCGCACCGGAGCCGATGATGCACACGTCGTACTGCCTGGGCGAACGAATTACTTGGAACATTGTTGAGTTCTCAGTTTTTTTAGCTTTTAGTTCTACGTTCTTGGCACGAAAGATTTGTACATTGCTCAATACTTTTTTCCTGAGCCATTTTAGACCTGAACTGGAAACTTGAAGAAAACTTTTCTGGGCGCCCCTGGATCAACCCCCCGCCATATTCACCTTTTTCTCGAACGACGGACGAAACTCCTCCCTTACGCTCAGGGCAGGCAAGCCCGCCGCTACAGATTGTTCTTTTTCATTTCCGAGACGGCGAAGTCGCAGGCGCGCGCGGTGAGCGCCATGTACGTGAGCGACGGATTCACGCAGGAAGAAGAGACCATGCAAGCGCCATCGGTCAGAAAAAGGTTCTTCGCGTCGTGGGCCTGGTTGTGCTGGTTGAGCACGGAAGTTTTCGGATCGCGGCCCATGCGCGCGGTGCCCATCTCGTGGATGGCCAGGCCGGGCGGGGTGATCTCTTGATGGATCGATAGGTCTTTCGCACCGGCAGCGGAGAGCATTTCGCCGGCCTGGATGGCGATGTCCTTGGACATGGCGAGTTCGTTCTCGCTCCAACTGCAGTGAATCTTAAGCGTGGGAATACCCCAGGCGTCAGGCTTATCCTTGTCCACTTCTACGTAATTATTGTGATTGGGAAGGCATTCACCGAATCCGCCCATGCCCAAGCGCCACTTGCCTGGGCCCTTCAGAGCGTTCATGAAGTCCGCGCCGATGCGGATCTTGTTGAGGCCGCGCGACCAGCCTTCGCTGGAGCCGCTGCCCTGGTA
>DATFRZ010000109.1:0-6247 GCA_035262885.1 Candidatus Acidiferrum sp. | reverse complement strand
CTTCAGCGGCTGAAACGCACCGAGCGGGTCGAGATTGGCTTCGAGGTATCCCCAGCGGCGAAAAGCATCGAAAGTCCGTTCGCGCGCTTGGAGGTCCTCTGAAGGGCCAGTCGAGGACGTCTTGACGGCCTTGGGCGCTTTTTCAGGCTGTTCTTGGGTGAGTGTCGTACGGTGTGCCATAAATCTAGTCTCTGAACCTTCTATTTTGCCACAGGAAGTAAATCCTTGCTGGTTGGTGCAAATTCTGCGCTTCGCGCGCGACCAACCCATTACAGGCCCATTACCGGTTGCATGCGCCGGAACGAACGCTCCTTACAATGGCCGATGCGCTGCGCTATCTATAAACTCTTGACGATCGATTCGAGCCGGCGGGCGATTTCCTCGGGAGCGATGCCGGGAGCAAACGTGACTGGCTTGCCGATTCGAACGGTGATTTCGCCCAAGTGAGCGAGCCGTCGGCGCTCGCGCTTCATTTGCCAGACGCCGTCGAGGCGCATGGGCACAATGGGAACGCCGAGATTTTCGACGAGCAAGCCAATGCCGGATTGGAACGGGGCCATGCGGCCATCTGCGGAGTTGTTCACCTCGCCCTCGGGAAAAATCAGCACGTTGTAGCCGCGGTCAACAGATTCCCCGGCGAAGCGAAAGCTTTCGCGAAAGCCGGAGAGTTGCGGCAACGGGAAAACATTGAAGAGCGCCGTGGCGAGCCAATAGCCAAGCCAGTAGGCCCTGCGTCTTGCAAAAGACCACTCGCGAGGAGGGCGGCGCATATTCTGAAGCGTCTCGCCGCCCATGGCGGTGGCCAGGCGGTGGCGGAATCGCAGAGGGAGAGCAGCGAGGATCAGTCCAATGTCGGCTCGTCGTGTGATGTGATTGCAGGCGACCAGCACGGGCCCTCGAAGTTCGCGAAGATGCTCGCGACCAGCGATTTTGGGATGCCCTAGAATCTGCGTGGCAGGCCAAACCAGCGAGTAATAAACGACCAGCCGGAACCACCGAACCGGCTCCCACTGAGCCCAGCGAGGGTAGCTGTAACTATCTGTGTTAGCTCCGGCGCCAGGTTGCTCGAGGAGGCGTGCGACATCGCGTACCGTCTTCGCTTCGGCAAAGGAAATCTCGCTTAGTTCCACGTGGAACTTTTCTTCGAGGGCGCTCATCAGCTCGACGCGATCGAGCGAAGTGAGGTTCAGATCTTGTTCAAGGCGGGTTGCAGCATCCGGCCTGCTGCCCGCCATGGCCAGCAGCTCGGCCACCGATATCGGACCAGATGGAAAAGAAGAGGAGCCGGCTGCCTGGGCTACGCCATCCTCCGCTGCTCGGTGACTGGGCGACTGGCCATTGAAAAGTTTTCCAATTCGCGAAGCAATGATCGGCAATCGCGGCTTGCCCGTCGACGTCCGGGGAAAATCCAGCTCCGGCCACAGGAGCCACCGCCGGATGCGCTGATATCCAGCGAGCGATCCATTAGCTCCGTCAATTGCGGCTCGTGCAGCGGACTCGTTCGAATCCCCCATTAAGAGAATCGCGCAAGGCTCGGCGTTGCCATCTTGAGCGAACGGAATGACCACGCAATCGCGCACGCCGCGTTGCGAACGCAGCGCGTTTTCCAGGTCCTCGGGATAGACATTCAGGCCCGCCGGCGTGACCATGACATTCTTCTTGCGCCCGCGGAAATGCAGATTGCCTTCCGCATCCACTTCTCCCAGGTCGCCGGTATGCAGCCAGCCCTTGTCGGCGGACGGCTGGAGAACTCCGTTTCTCCAATAGCCGGCCGCAACGTTTTCTCCGCGCACCAGGATTTCCCCGTCTTGCGCCAACTTAAACTCGCGACCAGGCAGGATTTTGCCCACGGAACCTTCGGTCGCGCGAAACGGGTGGTTCAAGCTGATGAGCGAAGCCGTTTCGGTCATGCCATATCCCTGAACCACCGCATAGCCCATGCGCTTGAAGAAAGTCTCCGTGTCATTCGAAAGCGCGGCGCCACCCGAAATGAAGGCCCAGAATTTCCAGCCAAAGCGGCGATGAATCCGGCGGAACATCCAGGAGCGGCGAAGAAATTTTCTTCCGTTGGCTCTTTCGAGGGTGCCGTGCAGCCAGGAGGATTGGCCGCGGCCTTCCAGATCGCGTTCCAGCCCCGATTTCAACAAGTCCAGCATGCGCGGAACGGCGATCAGCGCAGTGGCGCGTTCACCTTGCACGGTTCGAATGATTTCTCCAGGGTTTGTGGAGTGCTCGAAAACGACCGTTGCGCCGAGAACCGGAGGAACCAATAGCCCCATAAACTGTCCAAAAACATGGCTCAGAGGAACAAGCGTCACAAACCGCAGCGGATGAAACCAGCGTTCATGTCTCCGATATTCCTCGATGCCCTGTTCCAGCGGATCGAGATTGGCCAGAAAGTTTCCGTGAGTCAAAACAACTCCGCGCGGTTCGGCAGTGGTTCCCGAAGTGTACAAAATCTGCGCAATGGTGCTGCGTGTCGAAGCGTCACCAGGATTAACTTCCGCATGGATCGTAGGCGCGTGCGTTGCCGAAACATCTTTCCAATGGTTGATAAGCAGAGAAGGAGGAGCGCCAGGCAGCTCGCCGAGTTGCCGGCTATGCAGAACTAGCTTGACGCCGGCATCCTGGATGGCGCGTTGAACGAAATCGGGAGATGCGGTTGCGTCCATGGGGACGACTACCGCGCCTCGCCAAAGGATTCCCCAGAAGCACGCGACCCACTCGGCGGAGTTGGGGCCCCATAGAAGTACGCGATCTCCCCGACCAATTCCCCGCTCGCCGAGCGCCTTGCTCCAGAATAAGACGCGCGCGGAGAGTTGTGTGTACGTCAGCGTTTCCCGGCGGTACCCGCGGCTTTCGACGACGGCCACATCGCCGCCGAAGCGGGCGAAATCATCGAAGAGCGAGAGCAGATTTCGTCGAGGCATAAACGCCTTGGTTTCTGTACCTTGCCCTGGCGACGATTTTACCTCCGAAGTCTGACCGCGGGCGCCAAGCGGCCTCGCCTATTCGGTTTCAACCGCGGATGGCATCTGCCGAGTGCATTTACCGTGCCACGCAGGAATCGGGTTGCACAAGGTCTAAAAAGGTCTAAAAGGGACCGCGTCGATTTCGCAGTTGTTTCGGGTACAATAGATTTGCAGTCTCTGCGTCGACCAAGAGACTCTGGGGGTCTTGCCGTACCCCTATCCCAATTCCTTGTAAGTGGGGAACATGCCTGTACCAGTTTCACAAATGTGGACGGTTGCGACCTACGTGGTGAAGCAAAAGCTGCAAGGGCGCAAGCGTTACCCGTTTGTGTTGATGCTCGAGCCGCTGTTCCGCTGCAACCTCGCTTGCGCGGGCTGCGGAAAGATCCAATATCCGGCTCATATCCTGAAACAGGAACTGTCGCCCGAAGAATGCTTCAAGGCTGTGGAAGAGTGTGGGACGCCCATGGTATCCATCCCGGGCGGCGAACCGCTGATGCATTCGGAAATTGACAAGATTGTGGAAGGGCTTGTCGCGCGCAAAAAGTACATCTATCTCTGCACCAATGCCCTGCTGCTCAAGGAAAAGCTTCATCTATTCAAGCCCAGCAAGTACCTGACGTTTTCCGTCCACATGGATGGGCAGAAAGAGCACCACGATTTTTCCGTGTGCCGCGAAGGCGGCTACGATTTGGCGCTCGAGGGCATCAAGGAAGCACTGAAGCGGGGCTTCCGCGTGACCACCAACACCACGCTTTTTGACGGCGCCGATCCCAAGAGTGTGCGCGCCTTCTTCGACGAAATGATGGAGGTTGGCGTGGAGGGCATGATGCTTTCGCCCGGCTACTCCTACGACAAAGCGCCGGATCAAAAACACTTCCTGGGACGCGCGCGCACGCGGCGCTTGTTCCGCGCGATTCTGGCGAACCGCAAGAAGAGTTGGAAGTTCAACCAGTCACCACTTTTCCTCGAATTTCTGATGGGTAAGCGCAATTATGCGTGCACTCCCTGGGGCATGCCTACCTACAACGTTTTCGGGTGGCAGAAGCCCTGCTATTTACTGCAGGACGGCTATACCGACACGTTTAAGGAATTGATGGACTCCACGGAATGGGAGAACTATGGTACGGAGTCCGGCAATCCCAAGTGCGCCAACTGCATGGTACACAGCGGTTATGAGGCTTCGGCTGTAGATCACACGTTTAGCGGCTTACGCGGACTCTGGGCAACCATGAAGGCCAGTTTGTCAACAACTTACGGGGATCCCGAAGCTCTGGAGATGTTGCATGAACCGGTGAAGCCGGTGCACTCCTATAACCCTCTGATCCAAATCGAAACGGGCAAGGGGCAGTTCGAGGAGACCCGAGCATGAGTGGTCCCCGCCACGCGGACCGCCCCAGTCATACCGAAGGCTCTCCGCTCGATCCCGACGCCCTGGAAGTTGCCCCTGGAACCTTGCATGAAACCGTTCAGGGCTGGGTTCCGCAATTGGCCACCGAAGAGGAATTGCGCATCGCCTTGGAGAAGGCCTTCGATTATCGCGGAGATGTGACACTGACACTCAAGGACAACTCAAAAATCGAGGGTTATATCTTCGATCGTGTTGCAGGGAAAACGCTTACGACCAGTTTCGTGCGTGTCATGCCCAAAGATGCAAACCAAAAACTCAAGGTCTGCTACGCCAAGATTGCGGCACTCTCTTTTACGGGCAAAGACACCGCTGCCGGAAAGAGCTGGGAAGCCTGGGTCCGTAAGTATTGGGAAAAAAAGGGTTCTGGGGAAGGGTCCATCAGCCTCGAACCGGAATCTCTGGAATAGAGACGCGCTACGGGCGATTTTGTGCCGCGAAAGAGCCAGGCTTCGCCGATAAATCCTTTATTTATAAAAAGTTATCCAATTCTCCAAAACAAGCGCTTCGCGTGGTTCCGCGTGGACAAGTGCTACATTTTATGGTAAATTATTCCTAGCACTTTGTTGCTCTTGTATTACCTTTTGACTCGTTCGAGGGGCTGCAAGGACAAACTTTGCGGCCTTTTTTTGCGGGCTGGAGGCTGTCGCGGCACTGGGAAAGCGGAGCGAAAACCGCTTGGCGAATCCCGGGAACGGACCAAGAGAGGCAAAGCAATTCTAATAACGAGGTAGTGTAAGTGAAGGAACAAGGCACAGTGAAGTGGTTCAATGCTTCGAAGGGTTACGGGTTCATCCAGCGTCAGACCGGCGAAGATGTTTTCGTGCACTTCTCCGCCATTCAGATGGACGGATACAAGTCCCTCAACGAGGGTCAGACGGTGGAGTTTGAGGTGAAGAAGGGCCCGAAGGGCCTTCAGGCAGAGAACGTTACAAGCCTCTAGCCTGCTTCAAGGGAGTCCCGGTCACTGCCGGGGCTCCTGTTCCAAGAGATTCGAATCGCAATTTTGAGACAGAGTGGGTCGAGGAGGATGCTGTGCAAGTAATGCAAGAAGGCCAGACCATTAAACATGAAGTGTACGGCTTGGGAATCGTCACTGCTTCCGACGCCGAGCGGACGGCCGTTGACTTTGACGACCACGGTACAAAGCTCTTTGTTACCAGCATCATGACCGCCGAACTGATCGGTGAAGCTCCCGCCACGCCTCCGAAGACCAAGCGGCGCCGCAAAGCTTCTGCGGCAGCAAAAGCTGCCAAGAAAGCCGCGGCCGCGGCTGGGCGTTCCTGAATCTTTCTTGAGCTTAAGTCGGTACCCCTTTGCGCCAATTCGGCGCCGAGGTGTGTTCGCGCGTTTCATCCCCAAGCCAGCGCTGAATTGTGATAGTTTTGGAGCCACATGAAGCGCTTCGTAATCATCCTCGGAGTAATTCTATTGATCAGCGGAGTCGTGGGGCTGGTCCATCCCAACTTCAGTTATCACAAGCAGGAGGAAGTGGCGAAGATTGGATCGTTCAAAGCCACAGTGGATGAAGAAAAGACCGTCGAAATTCCCCCTGCCGTTTCCATCATGCTTCTCGTTTCCGGCATCGGACTCGTTTTGCTAAATCCGCGCATCAAGTAGCATTCCGTTTTTTAGTTCATCCCGACTCGGGCGGCTTACTTCTTGAAACGCCGTGCTCGTATCTGATCGACGCTTCCCGCAAAGACTTGCGCGGAGGGATACCGAATACAAACAATCGCGCCGCGCTGAAGTGCGCCTGAGACTCGCGGTTACTTCGCGGCGGATTCGGCTTGGTCGAAGGCGTGGTAGGACGAGCGAACCAGCGGTCCCGATTCGACGTGTTTGAAGCCCATGGCCTCGCCAAGGA
>DATFRZ010000108.1:0-48603 GCA_035262885.1 Candidatus Acidiferrum sp. | reverse complement strand
GGCAAGTAGAAGCCGCTACCGGCTTCGAGCGGCTCGAGCGTCTTCACCTTGAACACGGCGTTTTCTTGCGTGCCCTTGCTGCTCAATTCCTCTTGCAATCTCACCAGGAATTTGGTGCCAAGAGTGACAGCAAAAGTCTCCAGAAGCAGACCGTGGCGCTCGCCGTCAGCGCGGTGGCGCAGCTGCTCGGAAGTTTGCGCAGCGGTGTCCTTGCCTGGTTCTTGAGGAGGCTCCTGCGCGCGCAAACGAATTGCCCCGCTCAGGGTAGCGGTAAGAATTGATGCGATGACGAAGAAGGCTCGGACTCTCAGCTGGTTCATATTGCCCTCCCAAGGAATATTTCTCCGTCTGGGTGGCTAATGCACCTACCGCGCCAGATATGGGCCTCCTGAGGAGTTATAACCGGTTGGGAAAACTTGCACTTAGCGGAACGTCACGCCCGGGCGTCCGAGGGGGACCTTGAGGAGTGTCGGCAATTCCCAACACTGGGCTGTCGGCGCCTGGCGACACCTGTGATCCCACTAATCGTGTAGAGCGCTTTGAAAGCGGCAGCCGGGCTGCCGCACTTCACAAATGGCCGGTGAGCGTGGCGCGAGTCGTGCAGGTTTACTTCATAGGAGCGATATCTCGCGACTCTTCAAGGAAACGGCCGACTTGGGCGAGAACCTTGGCGTACATGGCGGGGGTGACGCGACCGGTTTGCGTGTTTTGCTGGCTGGGATGGTAGACGCCGAACAGGCGCGGAGTTCCAGGCGCGACTTCCGCCTCGGCGCCGTGAGCGAATCTGAAGAGCGCGCGGGAAGCAATCACGCCGCGCTGCTTGAGGATGTCGAGGTAGCCGTCCCAGGCGATTTTGCCGAGCGCCAGGATCGCCTTCGGCTTCAGGATTTCCAGTTCGCCCTCAAGATAACTTCGGCAATTCAGGATTTCTCGCGGGAGCGGCTTATTTTCCGGCGGGGCGCAGCGGCATGTTGCGGCGATGTAGGCGTTGTTGAGTTGCAGGCCGTCTTCGCGGTGTTCCGAGGTCGACTGATTTGCGAAACCGGCTTTGTGAAGTGCAGCATAGAGAAAATCCCCGGAGCGGTCTCCGGTGAACATGCGCCCGGTGCGATTCGCGCCGTGCGCTGCGGGAGCGAGTCCAAGAATCACGACTTGCGCTTGCGCGTCGCCGAACCCTGGGACGGGCTTGCCCCAGTACTCCCATTCGCGATACGCGCGGCGCTTTTCGCACGCGACTTTTTCCCGGTATTTCACGAGGCGGTGACATTTGCGGCAAGCGACAATTTCTTCGTTCAAGACGCGAAGCTCGGCAGCGGTTTCCAACATGCCCTAGCAGTCTAATGAAAAACAGCCAGTCTGTCTCTGCCCTCCTTGGAGGCGAGAGTGGTAAGAAAGCGCGGCCCTTCGAGTCTCAAGATCAACAAGCCGCCACACTCCAAAACAATAATCGGCAGGGCCGCCCTACCCGGCTCGGCTAAAGCGTACACCAGAAGGCATCGCCGGTCTGTTATGCGGATTCAGTGAAGCTGACGCGACATCATTCCGCTAAGGTCGGCCCAGGGAATGGCCCGGTCGAACAAAGTTTCGGTTGAGCGCGACTCCAGCATCTCTTTTCCAATGCGTTCGACAACACGGAGCGTCGCGCGCATCACGGCTGAGCCCGCGCTTACGCGGGCGACGCCAATCTTTCCGAGTTCCGTCAGGCTGGGGCATTGCGGGGTGATGAGAATATTTAGCGGAGCTGCCACAGCTTTCACGAGCTTGGAGATGATTTCCTTGTCGTGCACGCCGGGGGCGAACAAGCAATCGGCGCCGGTGTCACGGTAAGCATGCAGACGTTCTACCGTGCGATCGAACCGCGTAGCTTCGGGGCCGATGGACGCGAGGTAAATGTCTGTGCGCGCGTTCAGCACGAATGGAACGCCGAGAGATTTTGCGGTTTCGCGGATGGCGCGAACTTTTTCCACTTGCAGTGCCAGGTCTACGAGCGAACTGTCGTCATCGCCGGAATCTTCCAGGTTCATTCCAATCGCTCCAGCTTCGATAGCTGCCTTCGTGGTGTCCCCCAGGTCCTTGGGTGTGGTGCCGTAGCCTGCTTCGAGGTCGGCGGTTACGGGGACGCGCACGGCGCGTGCGATGCGGCCTACGACGTCGAGCATTTCATCGCGCGAGATGCGTTGGCCGTCCGGATAGCCCCGGGAAAATGCAACCGCGGCGCTGCTGGTGGCAATTGCAGGATGTCCGCACTCTTCCAGAATGCGCGCGCTGACCACATCCCAGGCGTTCGCGAGGACCAGCATTCGCGGGCCGCGGTGCATGTTGCGGAATTGCTCGGCTTTTAGGGCTTGGGCGCGAATGTCCATGCGGATCCTCCAGGCGGCACAGCAATTGCCTTGTGAAGAAACGAGCCTAGGCGTGGCGGATGGCGGAGGAAACGGCCAATTTGGAGAGGGATTTCCTAGATGTCCACAGGCCGCAGCGAAGAAGGTCGCGGAAGGTGATTGCTTCTTAGCCCAATTTGAGGTCGCAGATTGCGGATTGGCTGAGATCCTTGCCTGCGGCAGGCGGCTTCGTCCACAAAAGACGCGGCCTCAGGATGACAAGGTTTAGCGTCGTACTCTTCACGATCACTTCTTTAGCGCTTCTTGAGTGCCCCCGCGATGATGGCGGCCTGATTGTGCTCCGGGTCGCGAGCACCGAAGAGGAGTGTGAGTGTGCCGTGCTGTTTTTCCAGCCTTTTCAATTCCGCAAGCGAGTCTCTCTTTCTTTTCAGCTCCGCTTGATACTTTTTCTCGAAGACGGGCCATTTCATTGCGTCGTGATGAAACGACTTGCGCAGCGTGTCGCTGGGCGCAACGTCTTTCATCCACAGATCAATTTTCGCGGACTCTTTTTTCATGCCGCGGGGCCACAAGCGGTCCACAAGCACACGGCAGCCGTCTTCCTTCGCTGCCGGTTCGTAGACTCGCTTGATGCGGACCATTTCTCCCTCACTGCAGGAGCTTGAGAACTTCGTCGTGGATTTTCCCGTTTGTGCTAATCAGCTGGCCGGTGTAAATGGTGCGTTCGCCCTTGGCGTTCGTGGAACGTCCGCCTGCCTCTTCGACGATGATGCCCAGCGGCGCGAGGTCCCAGGGCTTTGAGGTCCAATCCAGGGCGGCCTCGATCGCGCCTTCTGCCACGAGCATGTGTTGCCAGAAGCCACCGAACGACCGGCTATTGCGCGCGGCGTCGAGCAGCCTGCGGATTTTTGCCTGGTCGGCGGCGTTTTTGCTCGGCCCAGTGCCGGTGGTAAACACCATGGAGTTGCTCAGCTGGTCGACATTGGAGACGTGAAGTCTTCTTCCGTCGCGGTACGCGCCTTCGCCGCGATAAGCCCACCAGCGCGAGCGTAATCCGGGTGCGCTGACCATCGCGGCAACGATTTCGCCGTCCTCCTCGATGCCCATAAGTGTCCCAAAGGTCGGAATGCCGCGTGAAAACTCTTCCGTACCGTCGATGGGGTCAATGATCATTCTCGAGCGCCCGGCAAGCGAGGCGGATTTTGCGTTGCCTCCACCCATTTCCTCGCCAAGTACGTCCAAGGCGAGCCCGCTGTTTGCAACTTTGCTTCGCGCCATCTCTTCCACGGCACGATCGGCGGGAGTTATCGCCGTGCCATCGCTTTTGCGCTCCACGGAAAGCACGTGGGAGCGGAAATAGCGCATCGCAATTGTTTCCGCTTCATCCGCGATATCGGTCAGTAAGGCGCTGTAGATCTCGACATATCCTGCTGTCTTACTCATGAATTCCTTTTATCCTTCCCATCAAACTCACAAGTGCCGGGCTAAAGCCCGCCACTACGGATTTGACTCTCCTTGTCCTCCTCTCTAGGATACAAAAATTGCCCCTATGTGTGCTCAGGCCAACGCTGGAACCGTGCTCGACCGCATCCTGGAATCGCGGCGCGCCGAAGTGGAACACCGGAAGAAGGTCCTGCCGGAAACGGCGCTGAAGTACGGCGTTCAGGCGGCTTCCCCCTTGCGCGATTTTGTCGGCGCACTTTCGCGGCCGGGCCTTAACGTGGTGGCCGAGCTGAAGCCGGCTTCGCCGAGCCGTGGCGTCCTGCGCGAGCCGTTCGACGCTGTCGCTCTGGCGCAATCGCTGGAGGGCGCCGGGGCCGCCGCGCTCTCTGTGCTTACCGAACCTGAATTCTTTCGAAGCTCGCTGAAGAACCTTCGCGACGCCCGAAAAAGCGTGCAGCTTCCGGTGCTGCGCAAGGACTTTATCTTCGATCCGTGGCAAGTGTGGGAGTCGCGCGCAAATGACGCCGACAGTTTTCTGCTGATTGTCGCTACGTTGCCGGATGGCTTGTTGAAAGAGCTGCTGACGCTGGGCAGGGAACTCGGAATGGAGCCGATTGTGGAAGTGCACACGCGCGAGGAATTGGACCGGGCGCTCGCCGCGGAATCGCGAATTATCGGTGTGAATAATCGCAACTTGAAAACGCTGGAGGTTCGCACGGACACGTCCTTTGCGTTGATTGATGCCATCCCCGATGAGTGCATTGCCATCAGCGAGTCGGGCATTCGTACTCACAGTGAGATGTCGAAGCTGCGCGCGGCGGGGTTTGACGCTTTTCTTGTGGGGACGCGGCTGATGGCTTCTTCGGATCCCGCAGCCGTTCTTGGCGAGCTTCTCGGGCGCGCTACGGCTCAGGGGAAATAGGCGCCAATGGTTCGGGTAAAAATTTGTGGGATTACCAGCGCCGCTGATGCGCAGGCGGCCATCGAGGCCGGCGCCAATCTGATCGGATTCAATTTTTATCCGAAGAGTCCGCGGCACATTTCGGAAAACCAAGCGGCCGAAATTCGTTCGAAGCTGCCCAAAAAAGTGAAAGCGGTAGGCATCTTTGTGAACCGGTTGCCGGCGGATGTAATTACACTGCGAAGTTCGGTGGGGCTCGACGCCGTTCAACTTCATGGCAATGAGCCCCCGGAAATCGTCGCCGAAATCGCCCCCGTGGTGCCCGTCATCAAAGCCTTCCGCGTTGGATCCGAGTTTCCGATTGCGACCCTCGACGAATATTCGCGTGCCTTTGCGTTTTTGTTTGACGCGGTGAACACCGGCCAATATGGTGGTACGGGCCGGACGACAGATTGGGACGTGGCGCTTCAGGCGTCGCTGAAGCACCGTATTATTTTGGCGGGCGGGCTGAAGGTCGACAATGTTGCCGCGGCGGTGCGCATCGTGCGCCCGTACGGAATTGATGTGGCCAGCGGCGTGGAGTCGAGTCCGGGGAAAAAAGACCACGATCTGTTGCGCGAGTTCATAAAGGAAGTGCGGCGCGCGGAACGAAAGTAGTTTTGTCAGAGGAATATCCGCGGGAATCATGGGGACAATCGTTCAATCAACAGCCACGGCGCCGGGACGCTTCGGTCCCTACGGGGGACGGTACGTTCCTGAGACGTTAATGGTGCCCCTTTTTGAACTGGAGCGGGCGTACGAGGCGGCAAAGTCGGACGCATCGTTTCAGGCTCGATTCCAGAATCTTCTGAAAAACTTTGCGGGGCGCCCCACCCCGCTGCAATTCGCCTCGCGGCTAACGCAGAAACTGGGCGGGCCGCGGATTTACCTGAAGCGCGAAGATTTACTCCACACGGGCGCGCACAAAATCAACAATGCTATTGGGCAGGGGCTGCTTGCCTTGAAGATGGGCAAACCGCGCATCATTGCGGAGACGGGCGCGGGGCAGCACGGCGTGGCTTCGGCCACGGTCGCGGCGCATCTGGGGCTGGAATGCGTTGTTTACATGGGCACGGAAGACATGGCGCGACAGGCGCTGAATGTGGCGCGGATGCGGATGGTGGGCGCGCAAGTTGTTGCGGTGGATTCCGGCAGCCGGACGTTGAAGGACGCCATCAACGAAGCGATGCGCGACTGGGTCACCAACGTGCGCTCCACGCATTATTTGCTTGGCTCAGTGCTGGGCGCGCATCCGTATCCGGTGATGGTGCGGGATTTTCATTCGGTGATTGGGCGCGAAGCTCGAGAGCAAATCCTCGCAACCGAGAAACGTTTGCCCACGCATTTGATCGCTTGCGTTGGAGGCGGCTCGAATTCCATTGGGCTGTTCCACGAGTTTTTGCGCGATGCGAGCGTCAAGATGATTGGCATCGAGGCCGGCGGACGCGGCGGGCAGCTTGGGGAACACGCGGCGCGCCTTGCGGCGCACCAGGGCTTTGCCGGTGCGAGGCCGGGAGTCCTTCAGGGCACGTACACTTACGTTTTGCAAAACGAAGACGGGCAAATCGCCACGACCCATTCGATTTCTGCGGGGCTTGATTATCCGGCAATTGGCCCAGAGCACGCCTGGCTTGCGGACCAGCGCCGGGTCGAGTACTCTGCCGTATCCGATCAGGCGGCGCTCGACGCCGCGAGACTGCTTGCGCGAACCGAAGGCATCATTCCCGCGCTTGAGTCAGCCCACGCCATCGCTGGCGTTGTCGAACAGCTGCCGAAACTCGCGAAAGACGATCTGGTCATCCTCAACCTTTCGGGCCGCGGTGACAAGGACATGGATACTTACTCCCGCCTTCTTTAATCGCGCTGTCAACACGAGAGAAAACGAAAGGGTTGGTGTACTATTTTCAGACAAAGACGGCCATGAAAATCTCACTTCCCAGCGCGCTTCTAGCGAGCCTCATTCTTTGCGGCTGTGGTGCGCACGAGAGAGTGCAGAATCACATTCCGGTCAATGCCGGTGTTTACGATGATGCGGAAGGGTACGCGGTGCTATCGATGCTGCTAGACAGCGCAAGCCAGGAAACACATGCGGCGGTGATTCGAATCAACATGGTGACGCATGTGGAGTCCGTGAGCGGAGCCCATTCTTTGGAAGACTGCATGAAAGTCCCTGAGGAATTCCGGGAAGCCGCGAATGATTACGAGCAAAGGGCAGGAAGGGCCTTGGTGCTAAGGAAAAAATTCATGCTTAAAATGCCGTATGACCTTGCCGGAGAATCGCGAATAACGGGCACTGGTGTCAGGCCGTCGCCTGGAACGGGAACAGATAATTCGCAGAAGGTTTCTAGCGGAACTTTTTATCTCTCACCTGTGGGTTTCGACGCTAACCACGCACACGCCATCGCCTACGAAAACTATCTCTGCGGGAACCGCTGCGGATGGGGCGGCTATCATCTGCTGGTGAAAAACGCCGGTCGATGGGAAGTGGCAAAGGACGTCACCGGATGTACGTGGCACTATTGATTGCGTGTAGCCGCGCGAAAACCTCCATGAAGGCCGAAATTGAAGACGAGGATCCAAGAACGGTTTCGAGGTCTGCGAGAAGCGGGCGAGCTCGGTATCGTCGCGTACCTAACGGCTGGTGATCCTTCGCTCGAGGGGACGCTGAAATTTGTGCTCGCGCTTGCGGAAGCGGGTGCTGATGTTATGGAGCTCGGCGTGCCGTTCAGCGATCCGCTGGCCGATGGACCAACGATTCAACGGGCCTCCGAGCGCGCGCTGAAATCCGGGACTACACTTGCTGGCGTTCTTGAGCTTGTCCGCCGGATTCGCCAGACTTCGCAGGTGCCTCTGGTGCTTTTCAGCTACTACAATCCGATCCTGCAGATGGGGCTGGAAAAATTTGCGACGGAGGCTGAAACCGCGGGAGCGGATGGCGTTCTTGCGACGGATCTCACTCCGGAAGAATCGGACGATTATCGTCGAATTCTTGCGGCTCACCGCCTCGACACGATTTTTCTTGGCGCGCCCACCTCGACGGACGAGCGCCTGGCGAAAATCGCGGCGTGCTCATCGGGGTTCCTCTATTTGATTTCCCGCACGGGCGTAACCGGCGCGAAGGATGTTCTGCCCGACGATCTTCCCGCGCTCCTGCGTCGCACGCGTGCCGTCACCCAACTCCCGATTGCCGTGGGCTTTGGGATTTCGCTTCCTGGCCATGTCTCGGTTCTTGGCGGCCTTGCGGACGCGGCAGTGATAGGCTCCGCGCTGGTTGCCGAGATCGAGAAGGCGACAAAATCCGGTGCATCAGCAAGCGCTATTGATGATGCCGCTTCTGCGCTCGCTGAAAAAGTAAGGTCTCTAAAAGAGGCTGCCCGCCACGGGCTCTCCAGGCGGGAGGTCGCGCCATGAATCTTCGCCGCCAATGGCGAAGAAACTGTCTTTTTTCGTGCGAGGTCATGCTATGAACCTCGCCGATTGGCGCCTCCGCATCGACGAAATCGACAAGAAGCTGGTGAAGCTTCTCAACGAGCGTTCGCAGTGCGCCCTGGAAATCGGCAAGCTTAAACAAGCGGCCAAAATTCCCTTGTATCAGCCGGACCGCGAAAACGAGGTGCTGGCGAACGCGGAAAGTAACAATACCGGGCCGCTCACCGACGCGGCGATTCGCCGGCTCTTCGAACGCATTATCGATGAGGCTCGCGCCGCCGAGCGAGACGCCATGCATCGCGACGGTTCGGGCAGCAAGGAAGGGAATGGATGAGGGGTTTTTGCTGTATGGATAAAGAGACTCTTCTAGAGGCCGCGCCGGCGTGCGTAGGCAGGCGGCAGCCCGGCTCTTGCCGGTCCTCAAGATTGTGCATCGGAGCAATTACGAGGGGGAACAGGACACTCTTATGGTCATTGTGATGCAAGAAGGGGCGACGGAAGCCCAAATCCAGGGCGTCATCGACCGGCTGGTCGCGAGCGGCTTCAACGTGCACCGGTCGACGGGGGAATCGCACACGGTTCTTGGCGCGGTTGGGGTGCATCGCGATTTTGACCATCGCGACTTCGAACTTCTCGAGGGCGTGCGCGAGGTCATGCGCATCACGCAACCTTTCAAGCTGGCCAGCCGGCAGTTCCGTCCGGAGGGCACTATCGTCGATGTGGGCGATGCTGTCAAAATCGGCGGCCCGGAAGTGGTCGTTGCGGCCGGACCCTGCTCGGTCGAATCCCGCGAACAAATTTTTTGCGTGGCCGAGAGCGTTGCAAGAGCGGGTGCAAAAATCTTGCGCGCCGGCGCATTCAAGCCACGCACATCGCCCTACGCGTTTCAGGGGATGGGCGAGCCGGGACTGAAGCTCATGCGCGAAGCCGCGGACCGGTTTCACCTTCGAACCGTAAGCGAAGTCATGGATCCTTCACAGATACCCATGATGTTGCAGTACGTGGACATGTTCCAAGTGGGCGCGCGCAACATGCAAAACTATTATTTGCTGCGCGCGCTGGGCGAAATTCGCAAGCCGGTGCTGCTCAAGCGCGGTCTTTCCGCCACCATGGAAGAGCTGTTGCTGAGCGCCGAGTACATTCTTTCAGGCGGCAATTACAACGTTGTCCTCTGCGAGCGCGGTATTCGCACTTTTGAGACTTACACTCGCAACACCTTCGACCTCGCGGCCATCCCGGTCATCAAAAAACTTTCGCACCTTCCCATCATTGGCGATCCCTCTCACGCCACGGGCCGCCGCGATAAGGTTCCGCCCATGGCTCGCGCCGCGGTTGCTGCCGGCGCCGACGGCCTGATCATCGAAGTTCACAACGATCCGGACCGGGCGCTTTCCGACGGTGCGCAGTCGCTCGAACCGTCCGCGTTTACGCAGCTCATGGCGGAACTGCGCATCATCGCTCCGGCCATCGGGCGGCGCGTGGCCTGACCTATGTCCTCAGGCCACCTCATCTCGCGGGTCACGATTCTCGGGACTGGCCTGATCGGAGGCTCTTTTGGCCTGGCGATTCGCAAGTGCACCACGGACATTTGTGTTTTCGGGTGGGATCGTCCTGAAATCGTTCGCGAAGCACAGTCTCGCGCTGCCATCGATCAATCCTTTTCCGGCGACCTCGCTCCTGCCCTGAAAAACGCCGATCTGATTTATATTGCTCTGCCCATCGCCGCTACCATCGATCTTCTTCCCGAAATCGCGCGGCATGCTTCCGCACATGCTCTTATCACGGACGCTTGCAGCACCAAGGTGCGCATTGCGCAAGCTGCGGAGGAGGCTTTCTCTGCGGACAATGGGCCGCTATTCCTCGGCGGTCATCCAATGGCGGGGAAGGAACTCTCTGGGATTGCGCACGCCGACGCTGACCTCTTCGACGGCAGCACCTACGCGCTTATCGGCACGTCGCCGGCTCAGCAAGATCTCCGCGTTTCGGCTTTTGTGAAAATCCTGGAGAAAATCGGCGCGCGCCCGCTCTGGCTTGGGGCGCCACAGCACGACTATGCAGTCGGCCTAGCCTCCCATCTTCCGCAACTCGCCGCGGTTGCGCTGGCTGGTTTTCTCTACGACCGCCTCGACGAGAACGGCCTGCCCATCACCCTCGCCGGCCCTGGCCTGCGTGATTCGCTGCGCCTCGCCGGCAGTTCGTATGCAACTTGGCGCGACATCGTGCTCACCAATCAGGAAGTTCTTTCCGCGGCACTCGACCTCCTCGCGCGGCGCTTGGACGACCTTCGCGAACGACTCGCGTCCCGCGAACTCGAAGGCGATTTCGACGCCGCCAACGAACTCTACAAACTCCTCCGCGGCCTCTGAAAGCGGCTTCTGCAAGAAAATTTCGCAGCATTGACACTGCCGCGATGTTCGTTGCGTATTAGCAAAGAGGTTATTCATGCGTCTCGCGAAATTCAGGTCCCTTCCTCGGCTTTACCTGGCCGGATTTGCCCTGCTTTCAACGAATTGCATTGGCCCGGACACGCTTCGGGCCGATGACGCGACGCTGCACTCTGCTGTCGAGGCCGCCCGCAAGACCCATGACGAGTCGCGGCTGCAATCTTTGAAAAGCCAGTTGGAGGAAAAGATTGCCCAGGACCCCAAGGACGCGGTCAGCTATTTGGACTTGGCAAGAGTCAATGCCTACCTTGCGGATGTCCATGAAATGAAGAAAGACAAGAAGTCGGAGGTGGCTGCCGTAGATAAGGCAATCGATCTTGTTCAGCACTCGGTTCAGCTAAATGACAAATCTGCGGACGCTCACAGTTTGCTCGCCGACCTTTACGGGCGAAAAATTGGCTTGGGGACGCCCATGTTTGCAGGGCCCAAGTTTGGTCCCAAGGTCAAAGAAGAGAATGCCAGGGCCATGGCTCTCGATGACAAGAATCCAGTTGTTTGGGCCAGCCTTGGGCGTCAATACTTGATGGCACCGAAGATGTTCGGGGGCGACGTGTCCAAGGCTATTGAAAGTTTTCAAAAGTCGTTGGCTCTTGATGCTGCACAGGGCGAAACCTGGGTCTGGCTTGCACAAGCCTTCCGCAAACAAGGCGATAAGACGAGGACCCACGACGCCGTGCAACACGCGCTCTCGCTCAATCCGGACTCCCCCTGGGTAAAATTGTGGGCCGCCTCGTTGGAAAAGTAGAGACCGCAAGCAACATCATTCGCAACTGAAAAGGAATCGATGGTTGCATCTTTTGGCGGGCGAATGGACTAGCTAGAATCCCTGTCGAAGCGAATTCCTGGTGCGATGGCAACAGACGCCGGGCGTTGACCTTAGCGGAGCGCCGTCGTAGCATCCGCTGCATTCTTCTCATGCTTCGCAAAGGATTACCATGAACGATGGAACTTCGCGCCGGGAATTTCTCGGCACGCTTGCTGCGTTTTCGCTCTTTCCGCTCGAGCAGGAAAAGCCCGATCTGATCCTTCACCACGGAAACATTTTGACCGTGAATGATAAAGAGCCCCGGGCGCAAGCCGTGGCGATTGCGCGCGACAGGTTTCTTGCTGTGGGCAGTAACGCGGATGTGCTAAGCCTGGCAAGTGCTGCGACCAAGAAAATCGATCTCGGCGGAAAAACCGTTACTCCAGGCTTTATTGACGCGCATTCGCATCCTGCTGAAGCCGGACTGATGCATCTCCGCATGGTGGATTGCGACCTGCGCTCGATTTCCGCGATTCAAAGGGCGCTTCGCGAGCGAGCGGCAAACACGCCTCCGGGCGAATGGGTTCTCGGCTTTAAATACGACGACACTAAGACCGAAGAAGGCCGGCCGCTTACGGTCGCGGACGTGGATGCCGCCGTCCCCGATCATCCCGTGCATATCCAGCATCGCGGCGGGCACACCACGTATTCGAACTCGCTCGCCTTTCGAAAAGCCGGCATTGATGAGAAGACTCCAGATCCACCGGGAGGAAAAATCGAACATGACCCGGCGACTGGAAAGCTGAGCGGCCGCGTCGCCGAGAGCGCCAACGATCTCTTCGACAAGGCCATTCCTCATACTTTCACGCGTGACGATCACCGCGAGGGCGTGAAACTTATTTCCAAAATGATGGCGCGCACAGGAATCACTTCCGCTACCGAGGCGCAAGGCACGCCGACGGACCTTCGTGCTTACCAGGATGCGCTGGAATCCGGCGATCTGCGGCATCGGGCCTACTGCTTCATCAATTTTCATTTTCTCGACCCCATGATCGCGGCGGGCAATCGTACCGGGCTTGGCGATGAATGGGTGCGCGTCGGCGCGGTCAAACTGGTTTGCGATGGTTCCATCTCCGAGCGCACTGCGCGCCTCTCCACACCTTACGAAGGCCGACCCGATGACTACGGCATCCTGGTCATGACGGAGGAAGAACTCTACACCCACGGCCGCAAAGCTCATTTCGCCGGCTGGCAGATTGGCACTCACGCAAATGGAGACGTCGCCATCGACACTACGCTTCGCGTTTACGAGCGTTTGCAAAAGGAAAGCCCGCGGCGCGATCCGCGCTTTCGTCTCGAACATTGCACGGTGGTGAACGACAGTCTCATTGCACGTATCAAGGCGCTCGGCGCCATACCCACGCCGTTTTCAACCTACGTTTACTATCACGGCGAAAAGATGCGCTATTACGGCGCCGAACGCCTCAATCACATGTTTGCGCTGCGCAGTTTCATTGACGCCGGTATTCGCCCCACGCAAGCTTCGGATTATCCGCCGGGAGAATTCATCCCGATGATGGCGCTGCAATCGGAAGTCACGCGCACGGACTTGAAGGGCAATGTCTGGGGACCGAAACAGAAAATCACCGTGGAAGAAGCGATTCGCGTGGGCACGTTGCACGGCGCTTACGCTTCCTACGAAGAAAATCTCAAGGGCTCGATTGAAGTGGGCAAGCTCGCGGACCTCGTCGTTCTCGGCCGCGATCCATTGAAGGAGAATGCTGCTACGCTCGTCAATATTCCTGTAGAGCGCACCATGGCTGGCGGTCGGTGGACGTTCGAATCGTAATCTCAGCTTGGTTTGTTAACCTCGGCCCGATTTTACGCGGCAGTTTACGTGTCTTGACCTGAGTACACAGCGCCGATAAGCTTATTGTTTCTCTTTCCTACGAAGGGCTCGCATGGAGCATATTCACATCACATTGCCGGACGGCAGTGTCAAAGATGTCCCCAAGGGCACCACTCCTGCGGACATTGCGCGCGGCATTTCGCCACGCCTTGCCGATGCGGCACTCGTGGCCCGCGTTGCCCAGCCGAATGACGGTGAAGGCGAACTCGTCGATTTGCGCCGGCCGCTTGAGCGTGACGTGAAGCTGCAAATCCTCACAGAAAAAGACCCCGACGCGCTCTTCGTCTTTCGTCATTCCGCGGCGCATCTCCTTGCCGCCGCGGTTATGGAGCTGTATCCCGACGTCAAGTTAGGCATTGGCCCGCCGGTGGACACTGGGTTTTTCTACGAATTCTTGCGGGACGAGCCTTTCACTCAGGAAGACCTCGCCAAAATCGAAAAAAAGATGCATGAACTTGCCGCTCAGGACTTGCCGAACGAGCGCAAGCTGATTCCCAAGCCCGAGGCTCTGGATCTCTACAAAAGGTCCAATCAAGTTTTTAAATGTGAGCTGGTGGAAGAAAAAGCCGCGGAGCCGATGGTTTCGTTTTATACCACCGGTAAATTCATGGATTTCTGCCGTGGCCCGCACATTCCGTCCACCAAGCGCATTCAGGCGTTCAAGTTAATGAACGTTGCCGGCGCTTACTGGAAAGGCCGGGAAGGCAATCCGCAGCTCCAGCGCATTTACGCGGTCGCGTTTTTCACGCAAAAAGAACTGGACGAACATCTGCATCGTCTGGAAGAAGCCAAACGCCGTGATCATCGCAAGCTCGGCGCGGAACTGGACCTCTTCAGCATTGAGGAAGAGGCGGGTCCCGGCTTGATTTTCTGGCATCCCAAAGGCGGATTGATTCGCAAAATCGTCGAAGACTGGCTGCGCGACGAGTTGCTCAAGCGGGGCTACGACGTCGTTTTTACGCCGCACATCATGCGGCTTGATCTCTGGAAAACCAGCGGCCACACCGGCTTTTACAAAGACAGCATGTTCGCGCCGGTCGAGGTAGAAAAGGCTGATTACCAGCTCAAGCCCATGAATTGCCCGGGCCACATTTTGATTTATAAATCGAAGCTGCACAGCTATCGCGACTTGCCTGTGCGGCTGGCTGAGCTTGGCACCGTTTACCGCTACGAACGCAGCGGCGTATTGCATGGCTTGCTGCGCGTCCGCGGCTTCACACAGGACGACGCACACATCTTTTGCATGCCTTCGCAAATCGAATCGGAAGTCGAGGCGTGCGTGGACTTTGCGTTTGCGGTGATGAAGAATTTCGGCTTCGATAAACTCGAAGTTGAACTTTCCGACTGGGATCCCGCGCATCCGGAAAATTACGCTGGGAAGCCGGAAGACTGGCATCGCGCCAGCGCTGCCCTCGCCAACACGATGCAGCACATGAACATCCCATTCAAGAAAATCCAGGGCGAAGCAGCGTTCTATGGACCTAAGATTGACGTCAAACTTATTGACGCCATCGGACGTCCCTGGCAGCTCACGACCGTGCAGTTTGATTTCAATCTGCCCGCGCGCTTCGGATTGCAATACGTTGCCGAGGACGGCGCCAAGCATCAGCCTCTGATGGTACACCGCGCGCTGCTCGGCTCCGTCGAGCGCTTCTTCGGCATCTTGATCGAGCACTACGCGGGAGCGTTTCCGTTGTGGCTCGCTCCGGTACAGGTGGAGATTTGTCCGGTTAGCGAGAAAGTAGCCGATTACGCGAAGCACGTGGCCGAAACGCTCAAGAACCACAACCTGCGTGTCCATCTTGACGACCGTAACGAAAAATTGCCCGCCAAGATTCGCGACGCGCAATTACAGAAGATTCCTTACATGTTGGTAGTGGGCGCCAAAGAAGCTGAAGCTGGGACCGTCTCCGTGCGCCATCGCAGCAAAGGCGACCTCGGCCCCAAGCCACTCGCCGAAGTGGTAGAAACGCTTCAACGTGAAGCCGCCTCCCGCGCCATAAGCTGAATTTCCACTGGATTTCGCTGACTTCCAGCCATGAAAAACTCGCACCCGATGCTGAACGAGGAAGTCTTTTCCCAGGGAGTGCGTCTTCTCACAGACCGTGACGAACGCTTGGCGGAAGTCGTCCAGAATTACGGCCAGCCGACGCTGTGGGTGCGCGAGCCTGGATTCCCCACTCTCGTTTACATCATCCTCGAACAACAAGTTTCTCTTGCTTCTGCGAAGGCGGCTTTCGACCGGCTGCAAGCTGCGGTGAAGCCGTTGACCCCGAGAGGGTTCTTGAAGTTGAACGACGCGGAGTTGCTGCGCATTGGTTTCAGCCGGCAGAAAACGCTCTACACGCGCCTGCTCGCCGAATCGCTTGCACGCCGTCACTTCGACTTGCGCTATCTTCACGACCTCCCGGACGATTCCGCGCACAAAATGCTCGTCGCCTTCAAGGGCATTGGCCGCTGGACCGCTGACATTTATCTTCTGAGCGCGCTGCGACGTCCGGATATTTGGCCAACAGGCGATCTCGCGCTTGCCACGGCCGTGCAGGAAGTGAAGCGCCTGCGCAAACGCCCCTCGCCGGAAAAGCTCGAAGCGCTCAGCGCACCTTGGCGTCCCTGGCGCGCTGTTGCCGCCCGTCTCTTCTGGCACGCCTACCTCTGCAAACGAGGACTGAAAAGCGCAACTGTTAGCGTTTAGACAAAATCTGAGATAACCTCGGACGTTTACCCAGTCTCGCGGGGGCCCATGGATCCTCAGAAGCTTTCCGACTGCCAAGCCAGTTATGACCGTATCGCCGAGGAATACACCGCGAGAATCGCCGGCGAACTCGAGCACAAGCCGCTTGACCGCATGCTTCTCGATGAGTTCGCGGCGCGCGTCAAAGGAGCCGGCCGCGTTTGCGAACTGGGCTGCGGCCCGGGGCATGTAGCGCGTTATCTGCATGACCGCCGCGTGGACATTTTTGGCATCGATCTTTCTCCGGGTATGCTCGAACAGGCACGCAAATTGAACCCTGCCATCGAATTCCAGCGGGGCAACATGCTGGCGCTTGACGTGGAAGACGGCGGGTGGGCTGCCATCGTGGCTTTCTATTCCATCGTGCACATTCCGAAAACGGATATTCTCCAAGCATTTCGCGAAATGTTCCGCGCGCTAAGGCCAGGCGGCCAGCTCTTCCTCGCATTTCACATCGGCCTCGAAGTTTTGCACGAAGAAAATCTTTGGGGCTTCGAAGTTTCGCTGGACCTGGTCTTCTACGCTAGGAAAGAGGTCGAGCGCTATCTCGGCCTCGTCGGTTTTGCCATTGAAGACTCGCTTGAGCGCAATCCGTATCCGCCGGAAGTCGAGTACCAAAGCCGTAGAGCCTACATTCGCGCATACAAGCCGGCGTCGGCATCGCGTGCTTAAAGTCGTCGGAGCAACACACTCCACCATTGAGGGTCAAACGAGTAGTCTTCGATTTACGGGAGGGTGGAAAATGGAGAATATCTCGCGGAGAGCATTTCTTGCTTTTACCGCTGGTGCGGCACTTACACCTTCCCTCTCCTGGGCCGCAGATCCGGTCCCTTCTTTGCTCGATCACCTTCTTCTTGGCTGTGACGACCTCGATAAAGGCATCGCGTTCGTTGAGGAGCACACCGGGGTCCGGGCTGCCTTCGGCGGCGTCCATCCGGGGAGCGGCACGCAAAACGCCCTGATTTCGCTGGGTGAACGCAGCCCACAAGAACTAAATCCCCGCCGCTACCTGGAAATCATCGCGCCCGATCCCAAACAATCCGGGGTGCAGCAATACTCGGTGATCGCCAAGTTGAAGGAGCCGCGCCTCATCGGGTGGGCGGCGCATCGCGACGACTTGGAGCAATTCTCCGAGCGATTGCGCCAGAATGGAATTGAATTCGAAGGTCCGCGGCCCGGTTCGCGCCAGAGGCCGGATGGCAAGGTGCTTCACTGGAAAGCGCTCCGGCTCAAGGACGATCGCGGCGGCTTGCTTCCGTTCTTCATTGCGTGGGGTGCCGACACAACGCATCCGTCGGTCGACGCACCTCGAGGTTGCCACCTGGAAAGTTTCGAACTCGTCACCACAGATCCCGATGTCCTGGCGAAGACCGCGGATCAGCTTGGGCTCGGCGTAGCCATCTCCAAGGCCGCGGGTTCGCAAATTCGCGCCGTCATACGATGTACCGGGAAGGAGCTGAAATTAACGTCCTGACCCTTGCACCCTATTGCGGCGCAACGCGTCCGCCATGCTATACTTTCCAACTCGTCCTCGGTGCCGTCCGATCCGTGGATCGGTGTTTGTGTATTTGGGGGCCAGCTCCTGGTCAAACCGGGGAAAGCAGGTGCCTATCGCTCTTGAGGGGGATTTATCGCTGAACGCAACTTCCGGCCGAGTGACCGCACGCGCGTAAACGAGCGCATCCGGGCGCGCGAAATCCGGGTGATTGACGAAGACGGTGCGCAGCTCGGCGTCATGCAGCCTTTCGAGGCCATGAGGCTGGCCCGGGAACGGGGGCTCGATTTGGTGGAGATTTCTCCTACAGCCGACCCGCCGGTCTGTAAAATCACCGACTACGGGAAATATCAGTATCAGCAGAACAAGAAGGCCCACGAACAGCGCAAGAGCAGCCGCGGTTCGCAACTGAAGGAAGTCAAGTTTCGGCCCAACACCGCGGAGCACGATTATCAGGTTCGCAAGAATCAGATCATCCGCTTCCTCGGCGACGGTCACAAAGTGCGCGCCATGATTTTTCATCGCGGCCGCGAAATGGCGCACCAGGAAGTGGGCCGCGCCAAGATGGACCGCCTGCTCACGGAAATTGGAGATCAGGGGCAGATCGAAACGATGCCCCGGATGGAAGGCAACGTTCTGGTAGCCCTGCTGGCCCCGAAGAAAGGCGCTTCGACCTCCAGGTCCGCCGGACAAGCGGCTTCTGGCGCGCAGCAGTCGCAGTAAGCGCGCGTTTCACCGCGCAAATCGGATTCTGCAGGGACAGCCTTGTGAGGCCGTCCTCGTTGGAGTGAGAGAGGATTCTGGCAATGCCAAGAAACGCTTCGAAACCGAAAATGAAGTTGAAGACGCATCGCGGCGCACGCAAGCGCTTTAAGGTCACCGCGACAGGAAAAATTTTGCGCGGACATACGGCCAAGCGCCACTTTACGGGCCTCAAGGCTTCGGGCCGCATGCGCAAGCTGAAGAAGCTGACCACCGTCAGCGCGCAGGACAAGGCTAGCATCAAGCAGATGTTGCCCTACGGCTAGGTTTTTCTGCGACGTTCGAGCGTTTCAACGTTCTAGCGTGCAAACGTTTTTCGCGCTAGGCAGCGCTTCACGGATGCCTGCCGGCCGATGCGTCCCGATTCGTTCGGGGTATTTGTAGGCGCCGGGCCTTTTGCCCTGAGCTAAGGCGAGGGGTAGCCCGGCATCGTCCGTGCTTTGCGGACGACACACGGCCTGACCGCTACACGATCAGTCCGCGCCGCCTGCTGGTAACCACCGGAAACAAACCCGTTGCGCGACGCCCTTCGCTGCGCGTTCCGCAATCTGCTTTGTTTCCTCAAAATCTGTAGTCGGCTTTGTATTCTCGTCGCGCTAGGTTTTGTAGAGGCGGGGCTCTAACCCCGCGATGCAAACTTGATGATGGCGAGATGCAGGAATCCGGCTGATTCGAAGGAGCAAACCCATGGCACGCGTAAAACGCGGCACCAAGCGCCGGGCTCGGCGCAAGAAGTACTTGAAAAGGACGAAGGGCTTTTTCCTCACCAAGAGCAAGCTCTACCAGTCCGCACAGGAAGCGGCCAATCGCGCGGACCGCTATGCGTTCCGCGACCGCCGCACCAAGAAGCGTCAGTATCGCCGCTTATGGATTCAGCGCATCGGCGCCGCCGCGCGTCTCAACGGCTTGACGTATGGCCAGCTGATTCATGGCCTGAAAGCCGCGGGCGTCGCGCTCGACCGCAAAATCCTCGCGGACATTGCCGTCAAGGACGCCGCCGGCTTTGCGCAGCTCGCGGAAAAAGCCAAAGCCGCCGCCGGGAAAAAATTCTAGCGCTGGGGGCTTCCCTTTTTGAGGAGGCGTGTTCACTCTTCAGCTCGTTGGCGGAAATGGCTGTCCTTCCGAGCGAAGCGATTTCCCACTTCGCCTCGGAATTAATGGTCAAGTGCAATGAAGCCACAAGAGAACAAAACGGGATTGCCTCTCGTCCACCTCGGAGTGACTCGCCCCGAGGAGCTCACACCTCTTTTCGCTGACTTGCGTGGACGTTTCGACGACGAGTGTGCTTGCGCGCACGATGAATCTGGCTGGAAACGCTTCCGCGACAGCTGGCTCGGCCGCAAATCCGGCGTGCTCACACAGATTACCGAAAACTGGCTTAAACCCGCGACTCCTGAATTGAAGCGCTTTGTAGGGCACCACCTGAACGAGCTTCGCGCGCACGTCGAATCGCAAATCGAGGCGCGCCGCATGGCCATAGAATCCGGTGTCGAAGCAGCCGCTCTCGCCCGGGAGCGCGTGGACCTTTCTCTCCCCGGTGTCATTCATCCCATCGGCTCGCATCACCTGATCCGGCAGGTTCTTCAGGAACTCGAGGACATTTTCTTCTCCATCGGCTTTTCCATTGTGGAGGGCCCGGAAATTGAGACGCCTTACTACAACTTCGAAGCGCTGAATATCCCTGAGTTTCATCCCGTCCGCGACGATATGGATACGTTCTACCTTGACTTGCCCAAAGGCGCGTCCACGCCGCTTCTTCTGCGCACGCACACTTCTCCCATGCAGATTCGCACCATGGAGAGGCAGAAGCCGCCGGTGCGCGTCATCGTTCCCGGCAAGGTCTACCGCCGCGACAATCCCGATGCCACGCACTCCTTCATGTTCCATCAGGTCGAAGGGCTCGCTGTGGACACGGACATCACCTTCTGCGATTTCACGGGTACCATCGAATATTTCGTCAAGCAATTCTTCGGTGCTGGCGTGAAAACGCGCTTCCGGCCGAGCTATTTCCCGTTCACCGAGCCATCCGTCGAATTCGATGTCTCCTGTATTTTCTGTGGCGGCAGCGGCGCTGCTGCCGGTGGAGGCGTTTGCTCGAAATGCAAGGGCGCCGGGTGGATCGAGCTTTTTGGCGCTGGCATGGTCGATCCCGCCGTCTACGGCTTCGTCAACTACGACCCGAACAGAGTCAGTGGCTTTGCGTTCGGCATGGGCATTGACCGCCTGGCCATGTTGAAGTACGGCATTGACGATATCCAGGTCTTTTTTCAAAACGACGTGCGCTTCCTGAGCCAATTCCCATGAGCAACGCGCTACAAATGTCAGAGCAGCGTCGCGGTGGACGGTCTTTTTCACGAGTCACCAGATGAAAGTCGTCTACAACTGGCTGAAGGACTTTGTCGACGTCACCGCGCCGCCGCACGAGCTTGCCTCGCGCCTGGCGCTCTCCGGCAGCAATGTCGCCGGCATCGAAAACGGCCCGCATGGAGCCGTGATTGACGCCGAAGTCGGCTCCAACCGCCCTGACTGCCTCGGACACCTGGGCCTTGCGCGCGAAGTCGCAGCGATTTACAAACTCGCGCTGAAACCAGTTTCGCCAAAGCCCAAGGAAAGCTCCGCAAAAACCAGCGAAGCCGTCCAGGTCGAAATCCAGGCGCCCGAACTTTGCGGCCGGTTCACGGCTCGCGTCATTCGCAACGTGAAGATTCAGCCTTCACCGAAGTGGCTGAAGGACCGCCTCGAAGCATCGGGCGTCGCCAGCATCAGCAATGTAGTGGACATTTCGAATTACGTGATGCTTGAACTCGGCCACGCGCTCCACACCTTCGATTACGACAAAGTCCGCGACCACAAGATTGCCGTTCGTGCGGCGAAGCTCAAAGAAAAAATGCGCACTTTGGATGGCGTCGAGCGCGAATTCGACCCCGGTATCTGCCTGATTTCCGACGGAGACGGCTCGCGCGCCATTGGCATCGGGGGCGTCATGGGCGGCGCCGAAACGGAAATTTCTTTCTCGACGAAAAATGTTTTGATCGAGTGCGCCTGGTTCGACCCAGTGGCCATCCGTCGCGCCGCTCGTTTCCTGAAACTGCACACCGAAGCATCTACACGCTTTGGGCGCGGCGCCGATCCGCAAATGGCCGAGCTTGCTTCGCGCCGCTGCGCAGAATTGCTTCTTCAACTTGCGGGCGGAGAATTGCTCGCCGGTGTTGTCGACGTCTATCCCGGCAAACGCGCGCCGAAAAAGATTCAGGTCACTCGCAAGGAGCTTCTCCGCGTCATGGGCGCGGACGTTCCCGACAAGCAAATCGAAGCCAGCCTTACAGCGCTTGGTTTCGCTCCCGTTCGGGTGGATCAGAATCGCGGCGCGGAGGGCTCGCTCCTGGCCGCCTGGGAATGCACGCAGCCTTCTTGGCGCGCCGAGGTCGAGCGCGAAATCGATTTGATTGAGGAAATCGCTCGCATCTACGGCCTCGATAAATTCCCGCCGCGTTTGCTGGCCGCCCGCCAGGGAGCTGTGCACTTGCCGGATCACGAAGCGGAGACGCGTTTGCGCGAGCGCCTCATTGGCTTGGGTTACCGCGAGATTGTAACGATTCCCCACGTTCCGGAGGGCCGGGACGCCCTCTTCCGCCCCGCCGGAGTTTCTCCAGCGCGTCTCGCGAATCCTCTCTCGGAGGAAGCCAGCGTGCTGAAAGCCACCGGCATCGTCACCATGGCCGCTGCCCTAGAGTGGAACCTCAATCACGGCCAGCGCAACGCGCGCCTGTTCGAAATCGGCCGCCACTATCGCTTGCAGGGAGATAGATCGGTCGAGACGCCGGTGCTCACCCTCGGTGCGACCGGCGAAGCTCGGCAAAAGCTTATTGACGACCCAAACGACAAGCCGCGCGAATATTCCTTCGCCGACCTGAAGGGGGCTGTTGATGAAATCGGTCAGCTAGCGGATGGTCGTGACACTCGCGGTTTCGCGTGGCACGACGGCGGCCCGGACTGGCTACACGCCGCCAAACGCGGGAAAATGCAACTCGGTGGCAGCAGCGTTGGCATGGCCGGGCAGCTTGGGCGTCGTGTGGCCGATCGCCTGAAATTACGCCAGGACATTTTTCTTGCTGAGATTGAACTCGATCCACTTTACAATTCGATGGAAGCAGCGAAGGCCTCGCGCCGCTACGAGCCGCTTCCGCGTTTTCCTGCGGTCGAGCGCGACTTCTCGCTTTTGCTCGCGGACGGAATTACCTTCGCCCAGATTTCAGAATCCATTTGCTCGCTCAACATCCCGGAGGTCACTGCTATTACGGCCGTCGATCTATTCCGCGGAAGAAATGTTCCCGCCGGAAAATACTCCTTGCTCGTGCGCGTGACCTTCCAGAGCGGCGACGCCACGCTAACCGAAAGCCAAATCAATCACTTCGTCGGCAAGATTACAGCCGTCCTGGAGCACCGCCACAAAGCCCAGCTCCGCAGGGGCTAAACAGTCAGCTGCCCGCGCTCTCGCGAAGTCATTTCGAGAGAAGCGAGGAATCTGGTTTTCTTTGTCGATCAAAACAGCGATAGCTTTGCAAGAATAATCCCGTGCGGCCTGTCTCTGCGCTACAATTCCGCCCCATGAGCGCACCGGTAAAAGTCCAAATCTTCGGCCAGGTCTACTCCATCCTCGGAGAACTGGAAGAAAAGTACGTCCAAAAGCTCGCGAAGTACGTGGACGAAAAAATGCACACCATCGCCGAAGCTACCGGCATCGTGGACACACAGAAGCTCGCCGTCCTCGCGGCGCTGGCCATCGCCGACGAGTTTCACAGCCTCAACACGGAACTCACCGAGGAAGAAGAAATGCTCCGCGAGCAGGCCGAACGCTGTCTAACCCTTGTCGAGCGCGCCCTCAAGCAAACCGCCTGAAATCGGTCTCGATAGGGCCATCCGCTCTCTGTGCGCGCCCCTCCAAGTATAATGTTCGTTCGACCTGAGGAGACTGGTTCATGCGCTACCGCCGCTTCGGCCGCACCGGATGGAACGTTAGCGAAATTGGATACGGCATGTGGGGCATGGGGGGCTGGAGCGGGTCCGATGACAAGGAATCAATCGAATCGCTTCAGCGCGCAGTGGATCTCGGTTGCAATTTCTTCGACACCGCCTGGGCTTACGGTGACGGCCACAGCGAGCAGCTTCTTGGAAAGACTCTTCGCGCGAACAAGAACAACGCCGCTGCTTGCGAGCCCGACAAGAAACTCTACGTCGCTACGAAAGTGCCGCCGAAGAACCGCCGCTGGCCTTCTCGCCCCGAATACTCCCTCGACGACAGCTACCCGCCCGACTACATCTTTGAGTACGTGGACAAAAGCCTCAAAAATCTCGGCGTCGAAACGCTCGACCTGATTCAGCTGCACACCTGGGAAGACGGGTGGCTCGACAATGAGCGAATTTCGCGCGCTTTCGAAACGCTGCGCCGCGGCGGCAAAGTGCGCGCTGTCGGCCTCAGCCTCAATCGCTGGGAGCCCGCGAACGGCATCCGCGCCGTCCGCACGGGGCTCATTGATGCAGTGCAGGTCATCTACAACATCTTCGATCAGAATCCTGAGGACGAACTCTTTCCCGCATGCCGCGAAAAAGATGTCGCCGTCATCGCCCGCGTACCGTTTGACGAAGGTTCTCTCACCGGCACACTCACGCTCGATTCCAAATGGCCCAAAGACGACTGGCGCAGCACGTATTTCGTTCCCGAAAATCTCAAGGCCAGCGTCGAGCGCGCAAACGCTCTCAAACCACTTTTGAGTGATGGCATGAACATGCCCGAAATGGCTCTGCGCTTCATCCTGAACAATCCCGACGTGCATACAACGATCCCGGGCATGCGCAAACTCAAGAACGTCGAATCCAACCTCGCCGCCAGCGACAAAGGTCCGCTGCCCGCTGGACTCTATGCGCAGCTCCGCCCCCACCGCTGGGTCCGCACTCCCACGAAATGGAGCCAGTGAAACGACAATTCCCCCCGTACGTCAGAACGCTGGAAGCGTAAAGGGGCCAAGACGATGAACAGAAAACGTTGGAAGCGGCTAGGCTTTCTGGTTTTGGCGTGCGCTGCGCCGGCGGTGTTCGCTGCGAGGGCGGGAGGCAATGCCGCGGACCAAATCAAGCGGCTCGCGGCGTTGATGGAGTGGAAGCCGGGAACCATAGTGGCGGACATCGGGGCGGGCGACGGAATCTATTCCTTTGCCGCAGTGGAACACGTAGGCGCGACGGGAAAAGTGTACGCGACCGAAATAGACACCAAGAAGCTTGAAGAGCTGAAGGCCGAGGTTACCCGGCGCAAGTTACCGAACGTGGTCGTCGTGGAAAGCAAAGAAGCGGACACGAAGTTGCCCACGGCCTGCTGCGACGCCATTTTCCTGCGGCGCGTGTACCACCACTTGACAAAACCTGTGGAGTTTGACGCCAACCTGGTACGCTCGCTGAAACCCGGAGGGCGGCTGGCGATTATTGATTTTCCGGCGCGCTCGGGGCTGGAACCCGTGGAAGGCGTGCCCAAAAACCGCGGCGGCCACGGCATTCCCCAAAAAATCGTGATCCAAGAGCTCACCGCTGCGGGCCTGCAAGTGGAGAAGGTCGTGAACGACTGGCCCGAGAACGATTACTGCATCTTGTTTGTGAAGAAGTGAGCGGGGAATCTCGCGGCAATCGGCGGCCAAATCCCTTCACGATCATCGGGAGTAGCGGCTAGTTTCATCGCGGCACGCCGGCTTTGCGGATGTAGATGCTCCCGTTGAAATTGGTGAATTGCATTTCAAGGCCGCCACCACCGATGGTTCCGTGGACGGCTCTGTCGATCTTGACGACGTATTTTCCTCCGTGGTTGCGTCCATCTTCGACGGTTTGCTTTGGCGCGGACGCCTGAACCTGGACATCGAAATCGCTGAAAATCTCACCGCGATCGGACTTGAGGGTGAGGTTGGCTCGTAAATCGGCAGGAAAAGTCACGTCAATCTCGCCGTTCAGGGAGCTGAAGGCCATCGGCTTCTGATTAACCCGCGAGAAAGTGGCCAGCAAGCGCCCGTTTAGCGCGTGCGCGACGGCGCTGCCAGAAACGTTGTTCAATGTGACGGAGCCATTCACGTCGTTGACGTCCAGTTCGCCATCCACGCCGGTCACGACGATGTTGCCATCGTTCACGGCACTCAGCTTGAGGGACGTGTGAACAGGCACTGAAATGGTGAGGTCGATTGGCCGCATGTAGGAATCCGTGCTGACATGCACTTCGTTGTTTTCCGCCTCAACAGAAAGGCCCGTGGAAGAGACAACGATGCGCTTCATGTTGCTGGACTCAGAGCGCGACGATTCGCGCTCGCGAGTTCGGGCGCGCGCTTCGACCACAACTTCCTTTCCCTCGTAGGCCTTCACGGTGATACCGCCGTTCACGAGGCTGGCTTTTACCAAAGCGGGCCGCGAGGGGTCGGTTAGAGTGACGGCGACGCGGTCCGGGCCGGATGACTCCAGCGCCTGTCCGTAGACGGGTGGGGCGGCAAGCGCAGCGCATGAGACGAGAACTACAGCGAGAGATGAGAACCGCTTGGTTTGATTATTCATGGTTTTCGAGAATACGAATGTCTCCATTTAGATTTTCAACCTTGATCTCCGGCCCGCCGGAACTGACGCGCACACCGGTATAGCGATCGGCGTGAAAGACGACCTTCGCGCCACGGTGCTCTTCTTGGACCGCGCGCACCGGCAAAGCTGTAACAGGAAAATCGCTGTAGATGCTGCCGTTGAAAGTCTTGAAACGGAAATCGGCAGCGAGGCCTTGGGTAAAGCGCAGCTCGACATTGCCGTTGATGGTCTGAAAGTCCGAAGCTTCCTGCGGATTTTGCCGGAAAGCAACCTTCACAGGGCCGTTGACGGTACGCGCCGTACCCGACCCGGCGATGTTGCTCATTTCGACGTCGCCGTTGACGTTGCGCACAAGAAAACTACCGTTGATGTCGCGCACCACGACGCGGCCCTCGTTTACCGTTTTGACCTTGATGTCGATATCGCGGGGAACGCGGAGTTGAAAATCCATTTTGACGACGTAGCCCTCGAATTCACGGTGACCGCACCCATCGTCGCAGTGGCAGCGGAAAGGCCCGTTCACGTAAAGCTTCAAAAGGCCTTGTTGTTCGGTGATGTCGAGCGTGACTTCCTTGCGAGCCTGTTCGAGCTTGTCTTTCGATTCTGCCCGCGTGGCTTTGTTGACCGTGAGCTGCACTTGGTCGGAATTTGTGCCAACCACCTCGATCGAGCCCCAGACGTTGTCGATTTCCAGAGATTTGTGCGGTGCACCTGAGATTGAAAAAGACTTCTGAATGGTTTCCTGCTCTTGCACCGGGAGGTCGCGATCGTAGTCACCAACCGAGACTGGGAGGACATGCGGAAGAGGAACCTCCACGGGGAGAGGTTGGGAGATGTTGATAACTGGGTGTGGGATCGGCATCGGTTGCGGAATCGGCACCGGGGTTATCGACTGAGCAGTCAAGGAAACCGGAAACAAACTGCAGAGTGTCAGAGCTGTAAGAAAGCGCGTCTTTCGCATGGCCTCCTCCTTCAATTCAGCTTGCTGATGGCCCAGTCGGCGTGCTGGCGCACCGCAGGATTGAGATCCTGAGACTGGCGAAGTTTTTCCAAATGTGGCTTGGCATCGCGGTCATGCCATTCCACCAGTTGATCAATGAGCGCCACTTGCATCAGCGGGGATTGCTGCTCCTGCAGGGCGTTCACCACGCTGCTGCGAACTTGCGGTTGTGCGGAGTGGCGGCTGAGCGCGTCGAGCGCGGCCAAGCGCACGTCGACGCTCGAATCGTAGCGCAACGTGTGAAGGAGGGCGGAAAGCACTTGAGGATTGAGCTGCTGCTCGCGCGTGCTCCAACTCACTCCCTCAAGACGGGCGCTGGCCGATTGTTGCTGCAGCATGGAGAGCACCACCAACTGTTTCGTGCTTTCGAGTTGCTTTTGTATTTCAGCTATGTCTGGCGAAGGTGGTTTGGGGCCAGCCATGCGAAAGCCAGCGAAAACGCCGATGACCAGCAGCGCGGCGCTCCACGCTGCGACACCAAGGGGCGAACGAAGCCAACGAAAGAAGTTCCAAGACGATGCGCGTTTTCCCCATGCAGAGTCGCCAGCAGACTGATTCGAACGGCCCGCTTGATACGCCTGCAGCATGGCTTCGAAGCGCACGCGAGACATGGGGCTGGGCTGCGCGACGGGAAGCAACGACAGCTTTCTCCAAACCGCGACTTCTTCGGAGCAGTCCGTACAGTGTTCAAGATGGGCCTCCACGTTGCGGTGCTGATCGGGGCTCAGGCTGCCTTGCAGGTAGTCCGGCAAGAGTTCGGATATTCGTTCACACTTCATGGCGACCACCTCGAGGGGGAAGATTTTGTGCTGATGCGGTGTTGGCCGGCTTCAGCCTGTCTTGGGTGAGTTGATGAAAAGATTTCCGCAGCTCCTGCAACGCGCGGTGGATGCGGGTTCGAACGGTGTTGAGTTCGCAGCCCAGGAGTTCGGCAATTTCCTCGTATTTCAATTCTTGAAAGCGGCACAACAGCAGAATCTCTCGTTTGTCTTCAGGCAATTGGAGAAGGGCGCGATGCAGGAGTTCCACTTCCTGCTGCTCCTGGGCGGAATCCGTGGGGCGAACTGGAGGAAGCATTTCCGGCTCAAAAGCCTTTTCCCGCGGGAATTTGCGAAAGTGATCGATGCGCGCGTTGCGGGCAATCTGATAAACCCAGGCCCGGAAAGGCGTTCCGGGGCGGTAGCTCTGGCGGTATTTCAGGATGCGGAGGAAGACCTCCTGGACGAGATCTTCGCTGAGCGTGCGGTCGCGTGTGAGTTTCGAGTAAAAGTTGAAAAGAGGCGTTTGGTAACGGTCAAACAACACGCCTAGCATTTCACCCGCGCCATCGCGCACTTGGAGCATCAGATCCTCGTCGGGAGCCAAAGTCATTGCCGAAATTATGATCCGAAACGGCTGAACTTGCCCTGGCAAAGATGAATACTGGCGAGCTCGGAAAAGGTTCCATCGGATTGCCCAAAGGGCGATGAATAAAGGGTGAACCAGCCTCGAAGAAACGGCCGGGGCTTCGTTCTTAGTGCGACGTATCTTGCCGAAGAGCAGCCATCAGCGGCGGACTACTTCGTCAGGCCGCTGGTGCTCGAGGAAGAGACGAAAGTGACGTTTACCTACAAAGCGAAGAAGATACGCGATTTCTCAGTTGCCGGACCAGGGTGGCACGACGCCGGTCATGCGCGCGTAGGCGACGAGCTGGCCCATGTGCTCATTGGCGTGGACGATGATGCGCAGGTACACGCCGTCAACCGTGGCGTCGCGATCGGCAATGTGCACCTTGCGCTCCAGATCTTTCCTCGTCTCAGCGAGATGCGCCTGCTTGACCGCGTCCAGCGACCGCTTTAGCCATTTGATGGCGTCGGCCTTCGAGGTAACGGACTTCTCCAGACTCTCCTTCAAGTCGTCCGGTACCTTGGGACCGGTGACACTCAGCAAGCCAAAGTTAGCGATGACGATGTGCATATAGACTTCGCTGGTGGAGCGCACTCCAGGCGCAGGACGCCAGGCAAATTTCTCTTCGGGAGTGGCTTCGGCGAGAGCAATCAATTGGCTTGAAACGTGGCGCCACTCTCCGTCAAAGCCCTCCCAGAGCCCTTCCGGAGCTTTTTGCGCGAACATGGGACGCGCGGCGAACGCGATTAACAGAAGTATGAAAAACGGCTTCCTCATGGTTTGCTCCTAAGCGAAACACCTGCATGCCCGGCAGATCTGTGAGTGAGACTTGAGAGCACCCAATTTTATTCCTCTTGTAAAGTCCGTGAACAGATCTTAGGGGCAGCAAGAACGGAAGAAAAGCGGCAGCAAGGCTGCCGTACTCCATATAGCCTTGTGGCGATATTTTGCGCCACTCGAGAGCTAGGTGCCCAGAAGATTTTGCTGAAGGCGAGAGTAGCCCTGCTCGCTGGCCCAAAGCGTATGGGGAATGGTCGCGAGGTCATCGACCAAAGGGATGGCGTTTCCGTTTTTGGTCAGGTCGATCGTGCGTAGATAAAACCTGCAGGTGTCGCAGGCTTCGACGCGCACGTGGGGAGAATCCTCGGCAACATAAACAGGCAGCTTGTCTTCGGCTTCTTCGCCGCAGGTGGGGCAGAGGATCCGGCGGAATTCCCATTCCTGGATGCAGAACGAGCAAAGCAAAAATCTCTTGCCTCCATCTCCCTCGGGGCGCAGCACGCCAAGGAGCGGGCGCGAGTCGCACAGCGGGCACAGGCGCGGCGTTGTCACCTGCGGAGCGCGAGGCGCCAGGGCTGCGCGAAACTCGGCGTACGGTTGCAAGAATGCGCGCGGGAGGAATTGCGCAAACGCGCCGACGTGCTGGTCGTATGCGCCAGCGATCCGCCAGTAAGATTCCAGCGTCGCGATCCAGGAATCCGAAGGCAGCAACGCGAACTGCCGGGCCGATTCAGCGAGCGCCGGAGGAGCGTGATTCTCGATTACGGAAAGGTAGCTGCGAAAGTGCGGGAGAAGGACCGTGAAGTCGAGCTCGCCGCGCAGACCGCTTGAAGAAGCGCTACTCGGGTTGACTTGATGAGCGGCAGCGATGTTTGCGCGGAGCCGTTTTTGGAACGAGGCGACGCGTTTGTAGAACTCGAGGAATTCGGTTGCTGCGGAATGCGGCGAACTCAAACTCTCGGCGCGGCGAATACGCGCATTGTATTCGGCCTCACCGGGTTGTGGCTGCGTCATTTGCGGGGCGCGGAAGATTCGCCAACGATCTCTTTATACCAGGCGGGATGATAGCGCTTGGCGAACGCGATGGAAACGTCGCCGCGGATCACCGATCCAAACGCTCCGCGCTCGGCAAAAAGGCCCATGTAGAGATGAATCATGAAAAGGCCAATGGTGAAAAGTGCTGCGGCCGGGTGGACTAGCACCGAAAGATAACGCAGAAAACGCAGGCTCCAGGGAATGTATTCCGGGAACCACAGCACCACGCCGGTGAGCAGCAACACCACAGCGCTCCAGAAAAATCCCCAGAAGAGGAACTTCTGGCCGGCGTTGTAGCGACCGGCGGGCGGCATTTTGTCATCCTGATTTGTGCTGTAATACTTGACCGCTTTCCACCATTTGCGGTCGTCGTCCGTGTATTTCATTTGCTGCGCCCACATCACGTACATGTTCCACACGGCTGCGAAAAAGATCAGTCCGGCCCAGGGATGCAGCATGCGCGAGACTTGCGCGCCTCCAAGAGCGGCGGCAACCCAGAAAAGCCAGGGAGACCAGAACGCCAGTCCCGTCGAGAGCAAATAAATGTAAGCAACAGCAGCAACCCAGTGGATCAGGCGTTCACGCAGGTTGTAGCGGAGGACGTGGCCGTGGGGAATGATTTGTTCCGAGGCGCTCACGACTTGCCTCCTCCCGGCTTTGTGGCCAGGTCTTCGTCTTCGCGCTCTTTCGGGCCGTAACGCAAATAATGCACGAACAGGCCGACTAGGCCGCCAATCATGGCCACGTTGCCAAGCCACTTCAACGGACCTTTCCACAGTTTAACGGACAAAGGAACGCGCGGATTCTTCGGCAAGCCGCCGTAAGCTTCAGGATTCGCAGCGTCGTGCAAAACGTAGACGACACCGGTGCCGCCAACGCCGGGAGGATCATAGACGCCGGCATTCGGGAAATTCGAATGGTCGCGGAGCTGCTTCGCGCGCTTTTCCGCGAGATCAAGCATGTCGTCCTTCGAACCGAAATGCAGGCAACCCGTGGGGCACGACTTGATGCACGCAGGCTCGAGTCCCTCGCTCACGCGGTCGGTGCAGAGCGTGCATTTGAACACGCGATGGGTTGTGGGATTCATCTTCGGAATGTCGAACGGGCAGCCGGTGATGCAGTAGCCGCAGCCGATGCAGTTCGCTTGCTGGAAATCGACGATACCGTTGGTGTATTGGACGATGGCGCCGTCGGCGGGGCACGCTGCCAGACAGCCGGGCTCGGCGCAGTGCATGCATTGATTCTTACGCATGAGCCACATGAGCGAGCCGTCCTCGCGCTCATGCTCGTTGAAGAGGATCAGGTTCCAGTAATTCCAGCGCGTCCCCGGCATCGTTTGATACGTGTTGTCGAAGACGGTTTCGCCGAAGGGCAGATCGTTCCATTCCATGCAGGCCACTTCGCAGGCTTTGCAGCCGATGCAAGTGGTGGTGTCAATGAGTTTGCAGACCGTGTATCCGCGCTGCGTGTCTTCGCCGGGGACGCTGCCTGCATGACCCGAGATTTTTTGAACGCGTAGTGTGGCTTGGCTCATGGCTCGGCTCCTACGCTTTCTCGAGTTTCACGAGGAAACCCTTGAATTCGGGTGTCCACGCGTTCGGATCGACGACAGTAGGCGAGAGCAGATTTGCAACGGTCTTTGCGGTCTTGCCTTCGTCTTCCATAATTCCACGATAACCCCAGTGGAACGGAACGCCGATCTGGTACGTTTTCTTGCCGTCGATGGTCATGGGCTTGATGCGTTTGGTGACCATGGCTTTAGCGATGTAGTTGCCTCTAGCGCTGGTCACCTTGACTTTTTCACCGCCGTGCAGGCCCATTTCGTTCGCGAGCTCCGCGGGAATCTCCACGAACGGCTCCGGGACGAGTTGCACGTTCATGGGATTGTTCTTGGTCCAGTAGTGGTAATGCTCGGTCAGGCGGTAGGTCGTGCAGACGAGGTTGTAATCCTTGGACGTTCCGAATTTGTCCGCATCGGTCTTGAATTTCTTCACCATCGGATTGTTGGACTGCTGCGGGTGCAGCGGATTCTCGATAGGGCTCTCGATCGGCTCGTAGTGCTCCGGGAATGGGCCGTCGGCCACGGCACCGAGCGGCGCGAACAGGCGTCCGATGCCTTCCGGATTCATAATGAAAGGGCCCATGTGATCTTTGGGCTTCGAGTCCGCTTTGAAGTCCGGCACGTCGTTCCCGACCCACTTCTGCGTCCCTTCATTCCACCAAACTTGCTTGCGCGACGGATCCCAGGGCTTGCCTTCAAGGTCGCAAGACGCACGGTTGTACATCACGCGGCGGTTCGCGGGCCACGAAAACGCCCAGTTGGGATAAATGCCAAGGCCGGACGGGTCTTCTGTGCCGCGACGGGCCATCATGTTCCCTGCTTCGGTGAAGCAGCCGGAATACAGCCAGTTTCCACAGGCAGTAGTGCCGTCATCTTTCAGCCAGGAATAACCGGGAAGCTGTTGCCCTGCTTTAATTTGTTGCTTGGTGGCGGGATCTTCCAAATCAGCGAGCGCCTTGCCGTTAATCTCTTTTGCAACTTCGCTCAGAGCCGGATTGAGCGGATTCGTGTAGCTCCAGCTCGCGCGCAGAATCGCATCCGGGAACTTCCCGCCTTCCTTCTGGTACAGCTCGCGGACTTTCAAGAAGATGCGCGCCAAGGTTTCCTGGTCCAGTCTGGCGTCTCCTGGAGGAGGCAGAGCGGCGTTCTTCCATTGCAGCCAGCGCGCAGAGTTGACGAACGCCCCGTCCTTTTCCGCAAAGCCAGCGCACGGCAGGCGGTAAACCGTAGTCTGGATTTTCTTCATTTCATCTTGCGTGATTCCGGGAGACTTCCAGAATTCGCTCGTTTCGTCGGGATAAATCTCTCCGACCACCAGCCAATCCGCTTTCTTCAGCGCTTCGATGTTCTTGTTGGAGTCGGGACCGATAGCCACACCGTTCATGCCAAAGGCGAACAGACCTTTGACGTTGCCGCGGTACATGTCGTCCCAGATGAAAGTCCAGGAATAGTTGCGGTCCACCTTTGGCAAATAGTGGAAGGCCCAATCGTTTTGTTTGGTGGCCGCGTCGCCGTAAATGGCCTTCATGAAGCTGACGGCAAATTTGGGAGTGTTCGACCAATAATTCCATGAATCCCAGATGTGCGGTTTTGAGGATTTCGGAGTGATGCGCTCGAGATAGGTCTTGAAATCCGTATCTGTTGGAACCGGCACTTTCAGGTAGCCTGGCAGAATCTCGAAGATGCCGGCAAGATCGGTGGCGCCCTGAATATTGGAATGGCCGCGCAGCGCGTTGACACCGCCTCCGGAGCGGCCTACGTTGCCTAGAAGCAGTTGCAACATCGCCGCGGTTCGAATTATCTGCGTGCCGGAGGTATGTTGCGTCCATCCCACCGCGTAGATAATTGTGGCGACCTTCTTAGTGTCGCCGTCCTTGCGGATGGAAGTGAAGAGATCAGCTGCCTTCTCGAACTGCCCCTTAGGCACCCCGGTGATGCGCTCGACCATCTCCGGCGTGTAGCGCGAGTACTGCTTCTTGAGAAGCTGGAACACGCATCGAGGATGTTGGAGCGTCAGATCATAGGCGGCATTTTCAGGCATACGCGGCGGCAGCGGTTTCCCATCTTTGCCAATGGCTGGCCTTCCCGTTGCTCCATGAGCTGCTCCGGCTTTGCCGCTCAAGTCGCCGCCTTCTTCATAATTCCAAGTACTCTTGTCGTAGGTTTGTGTTGCGGGATCAAACCCTGAAAACAGCCCGTCTTCTGGCAGCTTGAAACCGTCCCGGATCACGAACGCGGCGTTCGTGTAGTTGAGGAGATAGTCTTTGGCGATGCGATTGTTTTCGATGGCGTAATGGAGGAGGCCGCCAAGAAAAGCAATATCCGAACCCGCGCGAATCTGGCAGAACAAATCGGCAACGGAAGCCGTGCGCGTGAAACGCGGATCTACTACGATCAGTTTCGCGTTGCGCGTGCGTTTTGCCTCAACAGCCCACTTGAATCCGCAGGGATGATTCTCTGCGGGATTCCCGCCCATGATCAACATCATATCCGTGTTCTTGATGTCGACCCACCCATTGGTCATTGCGCCCCGGCCGAACGTTGGTCCCAAACTTGAGACCGTGGGGCCGTGTCAAACCCTGGCCTGGTTTTCTAAGTGCACGACCCCCAGGGCGCGCATGGTCTTGACCACGAGGTAGTTGAATTCGTTGGTGTCGGTGCAGCCACCAGTGAAGGCAATGGACTCAAGGCGATTGACGGTATGACCTGCGCCATCCTTCTCGATAAAAGTGTCGTCTCGGGTTTTCTTCACTTTCTGAGCGATTTCGCTGATCGCGTCGTCCCAAGAGATTTCTTCCCAATCTGTTCCGCCGGGGCGGCGCACCTGCGGCTTCAGCAAACGCCGCTCGTTCAAAATATCTTGTTCGAGCGAAGACCCCTTAGGGCACAGCGTGCCGCGATTGATGGGGTGATCCGGGTCACCTTCGACGTGCACCACCTGGGGCGTGACGTTCTTCGCGCGGTCGCCGATGGTGTAAATAATGACGCCACAACTCACCGAGCAATACGGACACGTGGAGCGGGTTTCATTGGCGCGGGCGATTTTCAGCGTGCGCAACTGCGCGTAAGCCGGCTTCAGATCGAAGCCGAAGAGCACAGCTGCAGCTCCGCCAACGGTCGTAAGCTTAAGAAAATCCCGGCGGGTAGGGTTCATCTGAGACCCCCGTCCCGCAGGCGGCTAAGGTAGGGAATGGGCCTGCGGAATCTCCTTCATATGACTTGGAATCCGGCCTGTCAAGTGATCATTTTTTCAGGAGGCTATTGCGGCCTGGCGGAGGCCAGGCCTTTGTGTTTCGCTTCCATTCATGGTCCACGCAAATACTGCCAGAGGCCCTGCAGGCGCCAAACCAGGTCCAACTGCCGGTAGGGAGAATGTTCGAAGAAGCTGTAACTTCACGAGCCGCACACCGTCTTTCCAGTCGTTTATAGCGCTTGGTGAGCCAGTGCGAGTGCCTGTTCCACTGTAAGGGTTTTAGTTCTCGTGGGTTAGCGGGTCCCATTTTGGGAAATCAAGAAACCCCATGAGGAGCAGATTCGAGCCTCGAAAACCGTCTCATTTTGGCACGTGGCAGGTCCCAAAATGTAGTATTTCTTGCTTACTTCTCAGTTAAGGCTCAAGGATTTTTCTTGGCTTGCCGAGACGGATTCTTAGTGCTTTTGAAACCGCCTTTTGGTAGCAAGGCGCTTCGGAGGAAAGCGCGCTCAGCGATTCGTTTGTAGTTTGTATACAATCAGTGATGCTATCTAGCCGTGGTCCTGCCCAAGCCAAGGTCCCGGGTTCGATTATTCCCATCTTCCACTCATCAAAATCAAGGGAATCGCTTACCATGTCGCCGCGGCCCCGCCGCATCTTCACTGGCGTACTGGCCCTAGAAAAAAGACTTTTCCACGTTAAAATGGATGTGCCACAAAACAGGCGGATTGCATCTGTAATTTTAGACCCGCGCCATTCGTAAAACTAAACGGAGCGCCGCCTTGAGCAACTACGGAGAGTCCTTGGCAATGCCTGTAGATTCGTCGAAACCCGACCTCGGGTCGTTGCGTATCCATGAGGGCCAGCGCAGCAAGTCTGGCATTGGCAAAAAGGTGGTGTATGCCTCGATTCCGGTAGTCATCTTCGGCGCCATTGTTGCCACGGCCTTTGCTCTGCGCAGTCAGAAGCCCGTCGTCGAAGTGGCCACCGCCGCAAAGCCGAACGGTGAAGGCCCTCAGACCGCGCTCAACGCCAGCGGGTACGTCACTCCCCGGCGTCGAGCCACGATCGCTGCAAAGATTACGGGCCGCGTAACCGGCGTTTTCTTTGACGAGGGCACGCGCGTCAAAGAAGGCCAGCTTCTGGCCACACTGGACGACTCCGATTACAAACGCGCCGTGGACTCCGCGAAAGCAGACCGCGACGCTTCGCAGGCCGCAATTGCGGATCTCGAGGTTCAGCTCCGCAACGCGGAAATCCAGTTGAAGCGCGCACAGCAGTTACATGACTCCGGAGTTCAAACGCAGGAGGCTTTGGATAATGCTCGGACGGCCGCTGACAGCTTTCGCGCAAAAATCGCACTTACTAAAGAGCAGGTGGCCGCCGCTCAGTCGCGTATCGCGGTGGCTCAACAAGCGGTGGATAACTGTGTGATTCGCGCGCCCTTTCCGGGAATTGTCGTCTCGAAAGACGCCCAGGTCGGCGAAATGGTCTCGCCCGTTTCTGCCGGAGGCGGATTCACGCGCACCGGTATCGCCACCATTGTTGATATGCACTCGAACGAATTCGAAGTTGACGTTAACGAGTCTTACATCGCGCGCGTCCAAACAGGCCAGGATGTGAAAGCTGTTCTGGATGCCTATCCCGACAAAGAAATTCCTGCAAAAGTTCGCACTGTTATTCCCACCGCCGACCGACAAAAGGCCACTGTTAAAGTTCGCATCTCCATTCCCAATCTCGAAAAGTACGATTTCATTCTCCCTGACATGGGCGTAAAGGTCGCGTTCCTCGAGCCGGAAAAGCCTAAGGCGAAAGGTAAGGAAAAGGGTCCGGAAGCAGTCGCCTTTATCCCCAAAAGCGCCGTGCGGTCGGACTCTAACGCTTCCTTTGTCTTCCTGCTGCGTGACGGCAAGGTCGAGCGCCGCGCGGTCAGCCTTGGACTAGATCGAGGAACAGACGTAGCGGTAGTTGCCGGCTTGACGCCGGGCGATTCGATCGTCGTCAAAGGTCCGGAGAGTTTGCGTGATGGTGACAAAGTCGAAATCCGGCAATAGGAGCTAGGAATGATCCGAGTAGATGGACGAAGCGATTCGCAAAGCCTCATCCGTGTGCGCGGCTTGAACAAGACCTACAGCCGCGGCGGCGAGAAAATCCAGGTCCTGCAGGGACTCAACCTGGACGTGGACAAAGGGGACTTTGTCGCGTTTATGGGCCCCAGCGGCTCCGGCAAGACTACGCTGCTGAATCTTCTGGGTGGCTTGGATGTGCCTTCCGCTGGCAGCATCACCGTGGCCGGCGACGAAATTACGCACATGTCCGGCAGCAAGCTCACCCAATGGCGCGCGCGGCACGTCGGCTTCATCTTTCAGATGTACAACCTGATTCCCGTTCTCACCGCGTATCAGAACGTCGAGCTGCCCCTGCTGCTAACCAAGCTTTCCGGCTCGGAGCGCCGCAAGCACGTGGAGACCGCTCTTGCCGTCGTCGGCCTGGCCGACCGCATGCATCACTACCCGCGGCAGCTTTCCGGCGGTCAGGAACAGCGCGTAACCATCGCTCGCGCCATCGTTTCCGATCCGACCTTCCTCCTTTGCGACGAGCCAACCGGTGACCTCGATCGCAAAAGCGCCGACGAAATCATGGCCCTCATCGAAGAGCTTGTGGGTAAGTACGGCAAAACGGTTTTGATGGTCACTCACGATCCCGTCGTCGCCGGCCGCGCCCACACTACCCTGCATCTGGAAAAGGGCGTACTCGTTGAGGGCAAGGCTTCTTCTCGCGAAAGCGTTCTTGCTGGAGGTGCCGCATGAAATTCCGCCGCCTGATTTTTGCCAATCTTTTTCGCAAAAAGATTCGTCTGATCTTGACCGTCGGGTCTTTTGCCATCGCCCTGGTTCTCTTCACGTTTTTGGCCGTCGTGCGGAGCGCCTTTAATCGCGGCGTCGAGATTGCCGGCGCCGACCGATTGGTGGTCGTGGACCGTGTTGGTCTGATGAACCTCATGCCCATTTCCTACGCCGACAAAATCGCCGCGATTCCCGGCGTCAAGGCGGTTACGCACGACCATTGGTTCGGCGGCGTCTACCAGGATGAAAAGAATTTCTTTCCCCAGTTTGTGATCGATGTGGATAACCATCGCAAGGTCTATCCGGAGTTTATCGTGCCCGACGACCAGTGGAATAAGTTCGCGCAAGATCGTCAGGGAGCCATCGCCGGCGCCAAACTCGCGGAACGCTTCCATTGGAAAGTCGGCGACCGCATCCCCATTAAAACCACGCTCTACGGTGGCGCGGTCTGGGAGTTCAACCTCGACGGCATCTATCACACGGAAAAATCCGACGGAGATCAGGGACAATTCTGGCTGCAATGGAAATACTTCGACGAGAACGTTCCCAGCGTTATCAAGAGCACCGCGGGGTGGTATATCGTCAAGCTGGACAGTCCGGACGATGCTGCCCGCGTCGCGAAAGCCATCGACGAAAAATTTGCCAATTCCTCTCATGAGACTAAAGCGGAAACCGAGTCCGCCTTTGCCGGCTATTTTGCCAAGCAGTTCGGCAACATCGAATTCCTCATTCTGACCATCGGCGGCGTGGTCTTCTTCACCTTGCTGCTCGTGACCGGCAACACCATGGCTATTTCCGTCCGCGAACGCACAGCTGAATTGGGGGTCTTGAAAGCCATCGGTGTGACGGACCGCTCAGTTCTTTTCTTGGTTCTCGCCGAAGCGTCGGCCATCGCATTGTTTGGCGGCGTGCTCGGTCTCGTCTTGGCCCTTGTGATGATTCCAGGTATCAGCGGTGCGCTCACCGGCTTGTTGCCGCCCTTGCTGTTATCAAAGCCCATGCTGTCGTTTGGCCTAGGCTTCGCTCTTCTCGTTGGCGTGATCAGCGGTTTGCTTCCTGGGATTAGTGCCATGCGTATGCGCGTGGTCAATGCGCTGCGGAGAGTCTGACATGGCCATCCCGATCATCTACAACGTTCGCAGTGTCCGGGCCCGGTGGACTTCGGCCATCGTGGCCGTCGTAGGAATTGCCGGGACCGTAGGAGTCTTCGTCGCCATGCTCTCCCTTGCCAAGGGTTTTAGAGCGACACTGGTTTCGTCGGGTTCGCCCGATAATGCTCTGATCGTCCGCGGCGGCGCCACGTCAGAAATGACCAGCGGGGTCGCCTTGGATGCCGTGAAGGTTATGCAAGATGCTCCCGGCATTGCCCGCGGCCCCAACGGCCCCTTGGTGACCGCCGAAGCCGTGCTCATGGCGCCCATCCCTCTGATTTCCACGGGGACGGACGCCAATGTGCAGCTCCGTGGCGTTTCGCCCAATGTGCTCGAGATCCGCAAGCAAGTCAAAATCGTCCAGGGACGCATGTTTCAGCCCGGCCTTGCCGAAGTAATCGTAGGCAAAAACGCTAACCGGACATACTCCGGTTTGACCCTCGGCAACACCATTAGCCTCGGCAAGTTGCACTGGCAAGTGGTGGGTATCTTCGATGCGGGTGGGAGTGCCTTCGATTCCGAGGTTTGGGGGGATTCGCATCTTCTCACCGCGGCGTACGACCGGCCCGACACCTTTTTCCAGTCTGCTACCGCTCGTCTCGCTTCCCCTGAAGCCCTGACTCAATTGAGGGACGCCCTCACCTCCGACCCTCGCCTGAACGTCGATGTTACGCGCGAGATTGACTATTACGCCAAACAATCCACGCGCATGACCACGCTTATCACTACTCTTGGCGGTTTCGTCGCGTTCATCATGGCCATTGGTGCCGTCTTCGGCGCGCTCAACACCATGTATTCCGCCGTGGCCGATCGTGGGAAGGAAATTGCCACGATGCGTGCTCTCGGTTTTGGCGGTCCTTCCGTCGTGACCTCCTTCCTTATCGAAGCTCTCTTGATTTCCTTTGTCGGTGGGCTTCTCGGCTGCCTCGCCGTTCTCCGCTTGAACGGCCTCACGACTAGCACGATCAATTTTCAGACCTTCTCCAATCTCGCGTTCGCTTTTAAGATCACTCCCGGCTTGCTCGCCGAGGGAATTGTTTTTGCTCTGGTGATGGGCGTCCTGGGCGGCTTCTTCCCGGCCGTTCGCGCAGCGCGCCTTCCCGTCGCGACCGCTCTCCGCGAACTCTAAGAAGGGGCCTCATTGCGGGGGGTGAGCACGGACCTCGGTTACCATGAATATGCATTGAAGCCGATTCCGCGCCGCTATTGCCATGTACATCACCTCGCCTTGACCCCACGCCCTCTCCCCTTTAGCCTGAAATAGGGGCCGTTCCTCGGGAATTTCATGAGCGCGATAGGACATCAGGCCATGCAAATGCGGCAGTGTGCGTTCTGCGGAAAGCGGATTGCCGGACACTTGAACCAGTGTCCCTTTTGCCGCGAGATGCAGCCGCAGGTACGGTTGTCCCGCACCTCCACGGACGCCGGCAGCCAGCAGATGCGCCGCGGGCTCCTGTATATGTTGCTCGCGGGGGTGATCTATTACTTTGCCGCTGGCTATGCGAAGCCGCTGGAGATTCCCATCGCCATTCAACCCGCTGTTGTGAATTATCTGTCTCCGCTGCTATTCCTGGGTGGCTTGGGCTTCACGCTTTACGGCCTCGTTCTAAGAGCCAAATCCTGATCTCGGTCTCCATCGCCACTCTCGCGGCGCGTAAGCTTGCGGTCACCCTGTTTCCATCCTCAATTCGCTCCACCTGTACCGACGGACAACGTGACCGATTCGGGGAGTACTTTCCAGCCTGGTCGCGGCATTTTCTCCGCTCCATGGCCTACTGGAAGCGAGGCCGAATGCGACTACCTCTCTGCGCATTCCAAAAAATCCTCGACGAGGTAAACATGAAAGGAAATGCTTTCAAGGTCTCGCTCGTTGCTCTGGGTGTGGCAGCTCTTCTTACCGTCGGCGCACAGCATGCTGCGGCGCAGGGGCCCGCCGGCGCCGGCGCGGCCGAAGCCGCGAAGTCAACTTCGGTCAGCGCTCACTCTCTGAATCCCATCAAATGGGTGAAGAAAGACAAAAAATCCACGGAGGCAAATGGAAGCCGCGCCGACCTCGAGAAGAAACTCACGCCCAAGCTGCAGGCGCAGGGACTTCTGCCCTCCAGCTCCAATGCCACAGAAGCCTGCTCCGCCTTCACGACTCTCAATGAGTGCCTCGCTGCGCTTCACGCCGGCCACAACCTGGCGTTGAACTTCACTTGTCTGAGTGCCGCCATGACCGGCGTGCACACCAATGCCGACGTTTCCGGATGCAAAGTGGCCGACGGAGAAAAAGCCCTGCCTCTGAACAAGGCAATCCGTGCCATGAATCCCGAAGCGGATGCTAAAGGCGCGACCAAAAACGCCGAGCAGCAGGCCAAAGACGATCTGAACACTCTCGGCTCGTAACTTCTTGCTTTCCAGGCGTTTTCGAATCGACAAGCTTCAGAAAGATCGCATCCACGCGAGGAGCACGAAACAAGCTCCTCGCTTTTTCTTGCGGTCTGCGCAAACCAAAGGCGGCCGGATTTCCGGATAACAGGAAATCAATAGTTCTGCGGAGTCCTAAACTAATCACGATGGCGGTGCTTGGTCTTGTGACCACGTGGATTCCCGCGCGGCGCGAGCTGCACATTGATCCGCCCAGCCTGCTGGAGAGAAGAGTAATTGACGCGCCTCTTAGCTACGCGCGGGCAGACGATCCGGAAGCTGCCGCCGACGATGAAGAGTCTGACGCTGAAGATGGCAGATCCGTGTCCGACGCGGCTGAGGCGGCGGTGGCTCGGTAGCGCACGATGAGCAGTGTGAGATCATCGGCCTGCCGCGCTCCTCGTGTGAAATTCTCCACGGCTTCGAGCACGCATTTCTGCAAATGTTCGAGCGGGCATTCCAATTGCCCGGTCAAAACCTTCTTCAGCCGCGGCATGCCAAAAAGCTGATCGTCGGGATCCATCGCTTCCGTTACGCCGTCGGTGAAAAGCACCAGCGTGTCTCCCGGCTCGAGCTTGAGGCACGCCGCGGTGTATTCCGCCTCGGGCACGAGTCCCACCGGGAACGAGCCCTCCGTGAACGCTTCTTCGGCGGCACCGCGGCGGATGAGAAACGGCGAGGGGTGCCCCGCATTGATGAATTCCAGATGGCCGTCATTATCGAGCAAGCCGAAAAACACGGTGGCGTAGCGGCCCACTTCAGTGTGATTGCACAGAAAACGATTGACGTGATTGAACACGAGCGCCGGGTCCGTGCCCAGCGTCATGCCGGAGAGCGCACCCTGGAGCATCGTCGTAACAATGGCCGCGCCGAGTCCTTTCCCCGAAACGTCAGCGATGACAAACGCGGTGCGACCGTCGCTCAGCGGGAAAACGTCGAAATAGTCGCCTCCCACCGACAGACACGGGAAATTCACCCCGGTCACGGCGAACTCGGGGGTGTTGGGAAAATTGCGCGGCAGCAGCGCCTGCTGAATATCGCGCGCGATATTGATCTCCTGTTCCAGTCGTTGCCGCTCGCGCTCGCGCTCGATCAAGCGAGCGTTGTCCAGGGTGCTGGCCGCGTCGGCCGCGAGCGCGTCCAGAATTTGCCGGTCGAGCTTGGAGAACGCCGCGGGGCGTCGAGAGTCCAGATAAAGAACCCCGAGGAGTTCGCCGCGCTTGATGTTGATCAAGGACTCCTGCGTGTTCGCGCGCGTCATGGCCCACAGCGGAATCACTACCACAGCGCGGAGACGCTGCGCCACGATGCTGTGGGCCGCTTGTAAATCCATCTCGGCTTGCGCCAGATCCTCGGTGATTACCGGCGCTTGCTGCTTGAGCGCAAGCTGAATAGCGGTCTGGCTGGGCGTCAGGCTCTCGGGCGGGAGCCGCAGGCCGCCACTGCGCCTTGCCAGCTTCACTTTCAACGCGCCCGAGGCGTCTGCTTCCAGTAGCAGGCCGCGGTCCGCATCGGTGATCGAAACGGCGTGATCCAGCATACGTGCCAGCACTTCGTCGAGCGGAAGCTGGGAATGCAGTAACGCCGTCGCCTCCAGCAACTGGTTCAGCTTGCTCAGCCCACCGCTCGGCTCAGAGCTGGTAATGTGCTCGATGCGCGTGAGCAGGCGCGGGATGGATGCTTCGTCCGAGCCGCTCGAGAAGCGAAAGAAAATCTCGTAGGAGTCCTCGAGGCCGAAGGTGATGACGTCGCCATTTTGCAGTTCGCGGCTCTCCACTTTTTCGCCGTTCACGAAAAGGCCGCGGCGCTGTCCGCGATCCTCAATGTAAAAACGGTTGGCTTCGATAACGATAGCGGCGCAGTTGCGCGAAATGCGGCGGTCTGAAAGCTGGAGATGGTTGCCGGTTTCCGCGCCGCGGCCGATCAAAAAAGGTGATTGTGTCACGCGGACATAGCGGCGCGCGCCGTCCGGAGAGACGACTTCGAGAACGGCTTCTTCGCCTGGGAGAACAGTTTCCGACACGTGTGCTTTCCAGTCCCGGCATTGTAGCACGCGAAACGCGAGAGAGGTTCACACAGGGGGTTGTGCTTAGGCGGTGGCGGCTTTGCGTTGATGCACTTTTGCAGGACGCAAATCCGGGAGGAAGGCGGTCAGAATGCCGATGGCGGGAAGATACGCGCAGACGTGGTAGACGAAGTTTATGCTGGTGAAATCGGCGAGCTTGCCGAGTGCGGCCGAGCCGACGCCACCCAGACCGAACGCCAGGCCGAAAAACAGGCCGGAGACCATGCCAATTCTTCCGGGCATAAGCTCCTGCCCATAGACCAGGATTGCGGAGAACGCGGACGCGAGGATCAATCCGATGATGACGCTGAGAATGCTGGTCCAGAATAAATTCGCGTAAGGCAAAATCAGGGTGAACGGCAGAACGCCGAGAATGGACCACCAGATGACAAGTTTGCGGCCAAGTTTGTCGCCCACTGGGCCGCCGAAATAGGTTCCGACGGCCACCGCACCAAGGAAAAGCGCAAGGTGAAGCTGCGCGCTCTGCACGGAGAGATGGAATCGGTTCATCAGGTAGAAGGTGTAGTAGCTGATGAGGCTGGCGAGATAGAAGAATTTGGAGAACAGCAGCGCCACCAGAACAGCTAGACTGATAGCAATTTTTTTCGCGGACAGTTGCGAGCCATGGGCAACCTGCGGCGCGGCGGCCAAGGGCCCAAGGTCAATGTCCTTGGACCGGAGCGCGATGGACTTGGGGCGATCGAAATGATGCGTCTTCACCCACGATCCAATTCTCGCCAGCAACATCATCGCTAATAGAGCCAAGAGCGAAAACCAGGCGATGCGCGGCTGGCGATTGCGGAGAACAAAGGCGGCCAGCAGGGGGCCGAGCGACGTTCCCGCATTGCCGCCGACCTGAAACAGCGATTGCGCCATTCCGTGTTGTCCTCCGGAGGCCAGGCGCGCCACGCGCGAGGACTCTGGATGAAAGATCGCCGAACCGATGCCCACAAGCGCCGCCGCGCCAAGGACTGCGCCGTAGTTCGGCGCAATCGAGAAGGACAACAGACCCAGAATGGTGACTCCCATACCCACGGCGAGAGAGTACGGCTGCGGATGCCGGTCGGTGTAGTGGCCAACGAGGGGCTGGAGGATGGAAGAGGTGAACTGCGAAGTGAGCGCGATCACGCCTACTTGGCCAAGATTCAGTTGTAAAGCATCCCTGAGGAGAGGGTATACGGCGGGAATCAGGGATTGGACCGTGTCATTCAGCAGATGGCAAAAGCTGATGGAAAGAAGAATCGGGAAAATGGCTTTTGCGGCAGCCTGAGCAGGCGCGCGCTCCTGAAGGGTCCCCACATTGGCTTCTGTGGCCATCTATGCCTGCAGCTCTCCAAGCGCTTTTGCATGATTTCGGGGCATGAGTTTTATCGGGCGGCGGAGGCGAGGCGTCGAGTGACGTAGTCGGAAACGTAGGCGTCGAAAAGCTCGAGCAGACGCTCGCAAACGGGTCCGGGAGCGGGAATGGGGTGACCTGCGACTTCTCCCACGCTGATCAAATTGCGGTTCGTCGAGGTGATGAAAACTTCTTCTACGGAATAGAGGTCCTCGGGACGCAGAGTCTGCTCGACGACAGAAAGACCCGCTTCTGGCGCAATTTCCAGAAGGATGCCGCGTGTGATGCCTTCCAGGCAGCCAGAACTGAGCGGCGGCGTATAAATCTTTCCGTCCTTCACAGCAAAAATATTTGCCGAAGTGCATTCGGCCACTTCACCGCGCTCGTTAAGCATCACGACTTCATCGAAACCTTCTTTGTTTGCTTCGGCGATGGACCAAACATTGTTAAGCCACGAGATCGTTTTAACGCCGGCCAGCGCGGAAGCCGCGTGTCGGCCGTGCGCACGAAGGCCAAGCCGAACGATTTCGCGGTGCTCCGGTAGCCCCGCGCTGTAAATGAGGAGGTCAACCGGCGGGCGCTGTTCGTTGCTTTGCCAGAAACCGACAGAGTTGTAGACGAGATAAATGCGCGCACAGCCTTCCGTAACCTTGTTCGCGCGAATCACTTCGTGAAGATTCACGCGGACTTTCGCGCCGGTGTACGCCATGGGAAGGCGAATGATGGCCGCGTCTTTTTCCAGGCGGCGCCAGTGGCGCTCGTACGCGAAGGCTTCCCCCCGGGAGATGCGCACGGTGGTGAAGATGCCCCAGCCGCAGATGAGCCCGGCCTGGCCGGGTGAAAGGCGCACTTTCTCAATGGGGAGAAGGGTCTCGTTGTGGAAAATGAACGGGTGAATCACTCTTGCGCCTCGATCTCGGGGACGAAAAGAATATTGTAACCGAAGTTGCGAAAGATTGGTTGGAACGGGAGAGGACCTCGCGCATCCAACCCTAGGCCATCAAGCGACATCGTAGAAGGGAAGCCTGATTCTTGGCGCAATTCGTGGGGATTGCAGCGGCTTCGCGGGAACTTTGGGGGGCCTCTGTCGTAAGTAACTTAAAGGAACCTCGCGCGGCAAACCTTGGGTGAAAGAAAGACAAACGGCATAGACTAAAGGCAGGCCTCCTCGTGAACTCCGGAAGACCAGGGTCCTCTAAGAATCTTTCGGGCCGAAACCCCCAGCTGTCGGTCTTTGCTCACCGGGCAGTATTGCGGCTGAGCGCGTGTGCTGCGCTCCTTCTCTGCGCCTATCCCAGTTTCGGTCAATCCCAGCAGTCCCCTGATCCACCGGGAGCTGATGCAATCCACGAGCAACCGGTCCGGCCGGGAACGATTAGCGGAACCGTTGTGGACCGAACGGGAGCGGTGATTGCGGGAGCGGCCGTCAAGCTATCGCGGGAAGAAAATCGATCCTCAGGTCAACAAACCACGTCTGACAGCGACGGGCAATTCTCCTTCGCCAGCATTGCGCCGGGACCGTTCCAGCTCACGATTACCGCGCCGGGTTTCGCGCCGCAAAGTGCTGCCGGAACTCTGCACGCGGGCGAAGACTACTCCGTGCCGCCCGTCGCGTTGGGCTTGGCCGCGTCTTCGAGCGAGGTGCGAGTTTCCATGACTCCGGTCGAAATAGCGGAAGCCGAAATCAAAGATGAAGAGAAACAGCGCGTCCTTGGAGTGATTCCCAATTTCTATGTCACTTACAATCCGGCCGCCGTTCCTCTCCACCCCAGGCAAAAATTTGAGTTGGCTTGGAAGCTCACCATTGATCCCGTGAACTTTGGGGTGACCGCGGCTATTGCCGGAATTCAGCAAGCCACGAATTCCTTCAGCGGATACGGACAAGGGGCGCAGGGCTACGGCAAACGCCTGGGCGCTGATTACGCCGATTCCGTTACCGGCACGTTTATCGGCGGCGCCATCCTGCCCTCGCTCTTCAAGCAGGATCCGCGGTTTTTCTACAAAGGCACGGGATCGCGGCGGTCGCGATTTTTCTATGCGCTTGCCAGTTCGGTGATCTGCAAGGGCGACAACGGACACTGGCAAGCCAATTACTCCGCCATTCTCGGCAGTCTCGCGGCAGGCGGCATCTCGAATCTGTACTATCCCGAGAGTGATCGCGATGTGGCGGTGACATTTGAAAACACGCTCATCGGGATTGGCGCCACCGCCGCGAACAATTTGTTGCAGGAATTCGTCATCCGCAAGCTGACCCGCAACGCCCCGACGTACGCCGCCGCTAAACCCTAAAACCTGCAAACTGTTGAAATTTCCTCACAAAAGAAGAGAGAGCGAGCCGAAGCCCGCCCTAGTGAAGAACTGCAGTCGGCTAGAAGACCAGCTTCAGCGCGAACTGCATCTGGCGCGCGGCGAATTTCAGAGGAAAGGCAGCCGCGACAACTTTCGGTCAGTCCCAGGGCCAGCAGGAAGAAGGGAGCAGGAGTACTTGGCCTTCGTGAATGATGTTGGCGTCGTTGAGTTCCGGATTTGCGCGGGCGATGCAAGACCAGGCAGACCCGCGATGCAATTGTGTTTGCGCAATGGTCCAGAGGGTGTCGCCGTGGCGCACGTTGTACTCCGTCGGAGCGGGCGGCGGAGCGACGGAAGACGGCACAATGATTTGTGAACCTATTTCGAGAGCATTGGCATCGCGGAGCCCGGGATTCAGCGGAAGCAGTTCCTTCCAGCGGCGTCCGTCGCCGAGTCGCGATGCGGCGAACTTCCAGAGCGTGTCCCCGGGCTTGACGGTGACGATAGTCAGTTTTCCGGATCTTGCCGGCGACGGTGAGCCGCGAGGCAGGGGTGGTGTAGGGAGTACGCGCGGGGCAAGGGGTGCCGGGACAATTGCGCGCGGTGCTGGAACAATTGTGCGGGGAGCGGCAACAACGGGCGGCGCTGGCAAAACACGCGGCCGTTCGAAGGGGGACCGCTTGACGAACGGCCGCAACGGGGCGACCACTCTCGGGGCAGACTGAACCACCGTGGGAGGGTCCACGGTCACAGCCGGAGGAACCAAGGGCTGGGCCGGCGCCTTGGGCGAAGCGAGCACGGGCGCATCCGCGAAAGGAAGATGAACTTCCGCGGAGCGCTGAAGCTGTTGCGATTGCTTTTCTTTCCGCAAGCGGCGGGCGACGTCGCCGAGCGGAACGTTCGTGGAATTAGTCGAAGGTGCCGCGGCATCAGCGTCAGGCGTTACCGCGGGGCGGTTTACGTCTTGCGCGGCGGCAGAACCGGCTACGGCGCCTTGTGTTTGTTGCGCCTTGGTTGGAGTGGGTTGCTGTTGGTTTTTGCGCGCTTCCAACTGAGAGCGATCTTCCGGCGTAAGGATGTGCTCGCGCTTCAGGTCTTCCGCGACGTAAACATGCCTGGATTTTTTCTGCAGGCTTTCTTTGCGCGCGCGTTCTTGACGCGCAGCTTCCGCAACGTCTTGCTTTTTGTGGTCTTGGGCCTGGTCTTGCGTCTGATCCTGCGCCCGGCACTGGGACGCGCCGAGAAGAAGGAAGGACAAAATTAAAACCAAGAGCACACAACTACGCAGAGAGCCGGAAGGGGACTTTGCGGCAGCCAAGCAGCTGACCCGGGCTGGGGCGTCGAGATCAGGACTTGCCATGCAAAAACCGACCAGGGACGGGGGACAACGCCTACAGAGAGCATACCGAAAAACACCGTTCTCGGATACCACACTTTTTGCTGCGGGGCTCGGTTCCGGAGTCCGTGGTCCAGCGAAAAGCTGAAACGACGAATGAAGACATGGCCGCGCGGATTATTTTTCGGCGACGGGAGATTGCGACTTGTGATATGAAGCGCGGTCGTGAAGGATTTGAGCAGGGCCTGAATATGACCGCGCGTGCGTGTCATTCCGGGCGCAGCGAGGAACTCTGCGCCATCGAGCGGTTTTTGCTCGATGAATCCTGCTTCAGTTCCTAGTTTCCCGAGACCGATGCGATCGTTGCGCCG
>DATFRZ010000107.1:0-30716 GCA_035262885.1 Candidatus Acidiferrum sp. | reverse complement strand
ACTCCGGGTGCGTCAAATGGAGATAGGTTATTCCTTGTCTCCGGCGTCCTAAATTTGCGGGCGCTTGCCCAGTCTCCGGTCCAGATTGAAAGCAGCGCTGATCAATGCGAGATGGGTGAAGGCCTGCGGAAAATTGCCGAGTGCCTCGCCCTGAGACCCTGTTTGCTCGGCGTAAAGCCCAAGGTGGTTGGCATAACCCAGCATACGCTCAAAGAGGAGCATGGCTTGATCAAGTTTCTTCGGATTGGCCTGACTAGCGCGGGTCAGGGCCTCCACAAGCCAAAAGGAGCACATGTTGAACGTCCCTTCCTCGCCTGGAAGTCCATCAATTCGGGGGTCTGGAGGGTAGCGGTGCACGAGACTGTCGCTGACGAGACCACGCTGGCTTGGGCTCTTGAGAATAGCGTCTATTGTGCTGAGCATCCGCGGATCGTTCGGTGCCATAAAGAAAACCAGAGGCATAATCAGAAGCGAAGCATCCAGGTCGTCGCTCCCATAGAATTGGGTAAACGCGCGACGCTTCTCATTCCAGCCGCGCGTCATTACCTCCTCATAGATGCGATCCCGCTCCTGGATCCACCTCGCTCGGTTTGCAGGCAAGGCACGCTTGTCCGCCAAACGCACACCCCGATCCAGAGCAACCCAGTTCATGACCTTTGAGAAAACAAAGTGCTCTTCGCGATTGCGCATCTCCCACAGACCCGCATCGGGACGCTGCCAGTTTTCGCAGATCCAATCCAGCCGGCCGCGAATTCTTACCCACGGATCGTAGGCGATGGGGCTCACGTACTTGTTGTATAGGTAAAACGCATCCATGAATTCGCCATAAACATCAAACTGAAACTGCGACACGGCGTCGTTGCCGATGCGTACTGGGCAAGACCCACGGTAGCCTTCCCAGCAATCCAAGGTCTGTTCGGTAATCTGGCAGTCACCGTGGATTGTGAAAAGTATCGGAACAGGCTCATTCGCGCGCAGGTGTTTGGATGCGTAGTTCTCGATCCAATTCATGAACGCTCCTGCCTCTTCGCGGAAGCCAATCCGGAGGAACGCGTAAACTGTGAAAGCCGCGTCCCTTACCCAGGTGTAGCGATAATCCCAGTTGCGAGTGCCGCCAATAACCTCCGGCAAGCTGGTAGTCGGAGCGGCGATAATCGCTCCAGTCGGGTCGAAGGTGAGAAGTTTCAGGACCAATGCCGACCTCTCGACGTGCTCCCGCCATCTCCCCTGATAGGTGCAGGACGAAAGCCAGTTGCGCCAGAACTTCAGAGTTGTCTGGATGAGCTCCTCGGCTTCCATTTCAGGCGGAGGACAAAGAACGCAGCTATCGGCCCTCAGAATGAAGACTTGCGATTTCCCTTCCTCTAGGACAAACTCGGCGGTCACACCGCCGCGACCGTCATGCTTCAGGGGCACAGCGGTGGAAAGAGTGAAGGTCGAGCTTCCGGCATTGAAACTCGCGCCGTTGGCGTCCAACCGAGTCTCATGGCTCTCACGTCCGTAGCCCAAGGCGGGGCGGCAAGAGACCAAGACGCGCACAGTACCTTTGACGCAGTGGATTCGCCGACAAAGATGCCCATTCCAGGGCGACTCGGCGGGAAGCCCTACCGGCATGAAATCTTCCAGTTCTGCGATTCCATCTGGAAGCAAGAATCGCGTCACCAGGATGTTTGTGGAGGGCCAATAGAACTGTTTGTTCCGCACGTGATTGCCGACCGGGCAAACTTGAAAGCGACCTCCTTTGTTCTCGTCCAAAATTGCGCCAAAGATGCTTGGGGAGTCGAAATGGGGATAGCAATACCAATCGATTGACCCGTCCATGCCGACCAAGGCGGCGGTACGCATGTTACCGATGATCCCGTAGTTCTCGATGGGTTGATAAGACATCGGGATATCCTTCTATTAACAGCGCGGCCTCGAAGTCACCTTACCCCTTTCCCGCAGGTCCCAGGATCGTGCGGCAAAGGCAGTTGCTCAATGCGATTTGCTTACTTCCTATGCGATTACGAAAGCCACAGGATAGTACCTGACTGTTGTGGTCAAGGGTATGCCATTGGCAGAATCGCGACGTCAAGTCGAATGCGCTTGCTCTTAGACTTCGAGAGCCGCTGAACGATACGATGAAGGCATGTTCAAGCAGCTGAAATATGGTTGGAATACATTTTTAATCTTCCAGTTCAGACCGTAGGGATGGTGCGTGCCCACTTAGCGGCGCCAGCGATTTTGTCGTAAAATCCCTTCACCCGCCCCGCATGCTGGGGCATCTAAAAAGTGTTTTGCGAACTGCGGGCGCTGCCCTGCCTGCAAACAGGAGCGACAGTGAGTCAGGTAAAGAGTCAGGTGGACATCGATCTGCTGAGCATCAATACCATTCGAACGCTGGCGATCGACGCGGTGCAGCAAGCCAATTCCGGGCACCCGGGCGCGCCGATGGGGCTGGCGCCGGTGGTCTACGAACTTTGGCAGAAGTATTTACGCTATGACCCCGCAGACCCAACGTGGCCGAACCGTGACCGGTTCGTGCTTTCGGCGGGACATGCTTCCATGCTGGTGTACGCGACGCTGCATTTGGCGGGCGTGCGTTTGGTGAATTCGAAGGGCGAAGTCACAAGCGAGCTTTCGGTTCCGATGGAGGAGATCAAGCGGTTTCGCCAGATTGACAGCCGAACGCCGGGGCATCCGGAATCTCATCTCACCACGGGCGTGGAGACTACGACTGGGCCGCTGGGGCAAGGCGCGGGAAACAGCGTGGGTATGGCGATTGCGAGCAAATGGCTCGGAGAGAATTACAACAAGCCGGGCTTCGAGATTTTTGATTTCAACGTGTACACGGTTTGTGGCGATGGCGACATGATGGAAGGCGTGTGCTGCGAAGCGGCGTCGCTCGCTGGTCACCTGAAGCTTTCAAATCTTTGCTGGATTTACGACAACAACCGCGTGACGCTGGACGGTCCGGCGGAATGGTCGTTTAGCGAAGACGTGGCGAAGCGTTTTGCGGGGTATGGATGGAATGTCACGCATGTGACGGACGCAAACGACCTCGAAATGCTGGGGCGCGCGTATGAGAATTTCCTGAAGACCAACGACCGGCCGACGCTAATCATTGTGAACAGCCACATCGGGTACGGCTCGCCGCACAAACAGGATTCGTACGAAGCGCATGGCGAGCCGCTAGGCGAGGCGGAAGTCAAGCTGGTGAAAAAGAATTACGGCTGGCCGGAAGACGCGAAGTTTCTCGTGCCCGACGGCGTGTACGATCAGCTCAAGAATGGTGTGGGCAAGCGCGGCGCGCAGGCGCATGCGGCGTGGCAAGTCAAATTCGATGCGTACAAGAAGCAGTTTCCGCAGCAAGCCGACCAGGTCGGGCGCATGCTGACGGGGAGGTTGCCGGAAGGATGGGACAAGGACTTGCCGAGCTTTCCGGCGGATCCGAAAGGCATCGGGACGCGGGAATCTTCGGGAAAAACGCTGAACGTGCTGGCGAAAAACATCCCGTGGCTGATTGGCGGGTCGGCGGACCTGGCGAAATCCAACAAAACAAACCTGACGTTTGATGGCGCGGGGGATTTCTATCCGAACGAGTATCGCGGACGGAACGTTCACTTTGGCGTGCGCGAACACGCTATGGGCGCGATCGTGAATGGAATGACGCTTTCGAAACTGCGCAGCTTTAGCGCGACGTTTTTCAATTTTAGCGATTACATGCGTCCCGCCATGCGACTGGGCGCGTTGATGGAAATTCCCGCAATTTACATCTTTACCCACGACTCCGTCGGAGTCGGGGAGGATGGTCCGACGCATCAGCCGATCGAGCAACTGGCATCGTTACGCGCCATGCCGAATATGCTGATTCTGCGGCCGGGCGATGCGAATGAAGTGGTGGAAGCGTACAAGGTGATTTTGCAGCACAAGCATGGGCCGAGCACTATGGTGCTGACGCGGCAGGCCGTGCCGACGCTCGATCGGACGAAGTATGCGGCGTCGTCGGGCGTCGCGAAAGGCGGGTACGTTTTGGCCGATGCTGCTGGCGGGAAGCCGGACGTAATTCTGATGGCCAGCGGCAGTGAGCTGTCGCTTTGCGTCGACGCCTACGAAAAGCTCAAGGCGGAAGGCGTCAAGGCGCGAGTTGTGAGCATGCCTTCGTGGGAGCTGTTCGAGCAGCAAGATGCCGCGTACAAGGCGAGCGTCCTTCCGCCTGAAGTGACCGCGCGCGTCGCAGCGGAGATGGCGTCGCCGTTTGGCTGGGAGCGGTACACTGGACCGAAGGGCAAGATTCTTGGCATGCGTCGTTTTGGCGCGTCGGCGCCTCTGAAGGATCTGCTAAAGAAATTCGGTTTTAGCGCGGACAGTGTGGTTGCCGCCGCCAGAGAAGCGTTGGGGAAGTGAGCCAGAGATGAAGCTGGTGATTGGGTCGGATCACGCGGGCTTTGCCCTCAAGGTTGCGATGGGCGATTTTTTGCGCTCGCTCGGACACGAGGTGCTGGACGTCGGCGCGTTCAATGAAAATCCGTCGGACTATCCAGATTTTGCGGAAGCCGTGGGCCGCGCGGTGCTTGACGGAAAAGCGGAGCGAGGTGTGCTGATTTGTGGAAGTGGCGTGGGGGCCAGCGTCGCGGCGAACAAAATGATGGGCATCCGCGCGGGAATGTGTCACGACACGTACTCGGCGCATCAGGGAGTGGAGCATGATGACATCAATGTGCTCGTGCTCGGCTCGCGTGTGGTTGGCGTCAAACTTGCCGAAGATCTGGTGAAGGCTTTCCTGGGCGCAAAATTCACAAAAGAAGAGCGCCACGTGCGGCGGCTTGGAAAAGTCAAGGCGCTCGAAGCAAAATTCGGAGCGGGCGCGAAGGTCAAGGTATAAGAATTCCGAGCTTGGAGCGCACACCCTTCCAAGGCGTACAATAGAATTTCAGAGGTGTTTTTCGGGCTCAAGGAGAACGATATGACGACGACAACCACACTTCCCAATATTGCCGACCGAGAAGGCACGAATCCGCTCAAAGGTTTGCTGGCGTACGGCCAATCGCCGTGGATGGATTACGTGCGCAGAGATTTGCTCACTAGCGGGCAGTTGAAAAAATATATTGATAACGACGGGCTGCGCGGGATGACCTCCAATCCAGCGATCTTCGAGAAAGCCATCGTTGGCAGCAATCTTTACGCAGATATCCTGAATTCCCCCGAATTGAAAAATCTCGACGCTAATGGCGTGTTCGAGAAAATCGCGTTTCGCGACATTCAAGATGCGTGCGACATTTTCCGGCCGGTTTATGAGGAGACAAAGCGGCGCGACGGTTATGTCAGCATTGAGGTTTCGCCCTTTCTAGGCTACGACACCAAAGCGACGATCGTGGAGGCGCACCGATTGTGGAAAGGGGTGAACCGTCCGAACGTCATGATCAAGATTCCGGGGACGCCGGAAGGGCTTCCAGCGATTCGCCAGTGTCTCGAAGAGGGCATCAATATCAACATCACGCTGCTCTTTGCGCAGTCCGCCTATGAAGAGGTTGCGGAAGCCTTTCTTTCCGGACTCGAAGCGCGCGCCAAGAAGGGCCAGGACCTCAGCCACATTGCCAGCGTGGCGAGTTTCTTCGTCAGCCGCATTGACACCCTGGTTGATAGCACCGTCGATGAAAGGCTCAAGGCTGCGGCTGACGCCGCACAAAAGGATTTGCTTGAGAGCTTGCGCGGGAAGGTGGCGATTGCCAACGCGCGGCTGACTTACAAGAAGTATCAGGAACTGTTTGGCGGACCGCGGTGGCGAGCTCTTGCGGCCAAAGGCGCGCAAACGCAGCGGTTGCTGTGGGCCAGCACAAGCACGAAGAATCCCAAGTACCGTGACGTTCTTTATGTCGAGGAGCTCATCGGCGCCGACACCGTGGACACGATTCCTCCGGCAACATTCGACGCCTTCCGCGATCATGGCAAGTTGCGTCCCAGCCTCACCGAGAATGTCGAGGGCGCGGCGAAAACCATGGCCGATCTCGCCACGGCCGGAATTTCGATGAAAGAAGTGACGGATAAGCTGCTCGCAGACGGGGTAAAGCTGTTTTCTGATGCTTTCAAGACCCTGCTGGATGCCGTGGGGACAACCGCCGGAGTCCGCGCGTGAGCGTGAACCGACAGACCTGCACACTACCGGAAGAACTAGCCAACGCGGTGGCCGCCTCGCTCGAAGACTGGCGAAAGAACAATAAAGTGGCGCGGCTCTGGCAAAAGGACGCGTCTCTTTGGACGCGCACCGAGGAGAGCAAGTGGCTGGGGTGGCTGCAGATCGTGGATCAGCAACTGGCGCACGTGGAGGCCTTCAGGCGAATTGCGGAAGACGTGAAAAAAGCGGGTTTCAAGCACGCGCTGCTGCTCGGAATGGGCGGGTCCAGCCTCTGCCCTGAAGTGCTGCGCATGACTTTCGGGAAAATCAAAGGCTTTCCCGAACTGCACGTGCTGGATTCCACGGATCCGGCGCAAATCAAGTCCCTCGAGGCGAAGCTCGATTTGAAGAGCACGCTGTGCATCGTTTCGAGCAAGTCGGGCAGCACGCTCGAGCCCAACATCTACAAGCAATATTTCTTCGAGCGCGTGAAAGCGAAAGTTGGCGAGAAAGAGGTAGGCAATCGCTTCGTGGCGATTACCGATCCTGGTTCGCACATGCAGGAAGTGGCTGTGGCCGACAAGTTCCGCGAGATTTTTTTCGGTGTGCCGAGCATCGGAGGGCGCTACTCGGCTCTTTCGAATTTTGGCATGGTGCCTGCGGCGGTCATGGGTTTGGACGTGGAAAAGTTTTTGCAAACTACGAAAGAGATGGTTGCAGCGTGCGGCCCGGGTTTGACGGTGCACGACAATCCGGGCGTGGTTTTGGGGACGGTTCTTGGCGTCGCCGCAACCCACGGGCGCGATAAGCTGACCATCATCACTTCGCCGGGAATTTGTGATCTTGGTGCATGGCTGGAACAATTAATCGCCGAGTCCACCGGAAAGAACGGGAAGGGCATCATTCCTGTGGATCGCGAACGCGTGGCGAGGGCGTCCGCTTACGGCAACGATCGTGTTTTTGTTTACTTGCGATTGGCATCGAAGCCGAACAAAGTCCAGGATAAAGCGGTCATGGCCCTCGAAAAGGCGGGCCATCCCGTGACGAGCATCAGCGTCGACAACGTTTACGCTCTTGGGCAGGAATTCTTCCGCTGGGAGATTGCCACGGCGGTGGCGGGGTCGATCATCGGGATCAATGCTTTCAATCAGCCGGACGTCGAAGCGAGCAAGGTGGAGACGCGCAAGCTCACGAGCGAGTACGAGGCCAAGGGCAAGCTGCCCGCGGAAGTACCATTTTTTGAGGCGAGCGGCATTCAGTTTTATGCCGACGAGAAAAACGTGGCGGCGATTCACGGTGGCTTGAATGTCGCTGCGGTTCTGAAAACGCATCTCAGTCGGATCAATGCTGGCGATTATTTTGCGGTACTCGGCTACATCACGATGAATGCGGAAAATGAAAAAGCTCTGCAAACCATGCGGCACGCGGTTCGAGGCAAGAAGAAAGTAGCGACCGTGCTCGGCTTTGGCCCGCGCTTCCTGCACTCCACTGGGCAGGGTTACAAAGGTGGGCCCAACAGCGGCGTGTTTCTGCAGATAACTTGCGACAACGCGAAAGACTTGCCGGTTCCAGGGCAGAAGTACACTTTTGGGGTGGTGAAAGCGGCGCAAGCCCGCGGAGACTTCGCGGTCCTCTCGGAGCGTGGCCGGCGCGCGTTGCGGGTGCACCTGGGGAAAAATTTGAAGTCGGCGCTTGCCACGCTATCCAGAGCCGTGCAAAAAGCAGTTGCCTGACACATCGGACCAAATCTCTTTCACGCTGATCGGCGGGGAGCGCACACGATGCAACTGGGGATGATTGGGTTGGGCAGAATGGGCGCCAACATGGTGAGGCGCTTGGAGAAGGGCGGGCACAAGTGTGTGGTGTATGACCGCACTGCCGATTCGGTGAAACAGCTTTCTGCGGAAGGCGCAACCGGCTCCACGACGCTCGATGATTTCGTCGCGAAGTTGCAAAAGCCTCGCGCAGTTTGGCTCATGGTTCCCGCGGCCGTAGTGGATGCCACCTTGCACGACCTTATTGGAAAACTTGAGAGAGACGATGTGGTTATCGATGGTGGAAATTCGTATTACATCGACGACATTCGCCGCGCGAAGGAGCTTTCCGCGAAAGGGATTCACTACTGCGACGTTGGCACAAGCGGAGGCGTCTGGGGACTCGAACGCGGCTATTGCCAGATGATCGGCGGAGAGACGGCTGTGGTGAAGCGCCTCGATCCTATCTTCAGGACCCTCGCGCCGGGCCGGGGAGATGTGGCGCGTACTCCGGGCCGCGAAAAAGTTGCCGGCACGGCGGAGGAAGGTTACCTGCACTGCGGGCCTTCGGGCGCGGGGCATTTTGTGAAGATGGTGCACAACGGGATCGAATACGGCTTGATGGCGGCCTACGCCGAGGGCTTAAACATCTTGAAGCATGCAAACGCGGGAAAATCTCATCGCGAGGCGGATGCGGAAACTACCCCGCTGCGCAATCCAGAGCATTATCAATACGATTTCAATCTCGCGGACGTTACGGAAGTTTGGCGGCGGGGGAGCGTGGTGGCTTCGTGGCTATTGGACCTAACCGCGATTTCCTTGCTCGAGCAGCCTACGCTGGAGCGCTTCTCCGGGCGTGTCTCGGATTCCGGCGAAGGCCGCTGGACGCTGCTCGCGGCGATTGAATCGACTGCACCGGCCCCGGTGCTAAGCGCATCTCTATATCAGCGTTTCGCGTCGCGCGGCGAGGATGATTTTGCGGCCAAGGTGCTGTCGGCCATGCGTTTTCAATTTGGCGGGCACATCGAGAAGAAGGCCGACCATTAGAAATTGCGGTGATTTACAACTCCAGGATATAGGAATTCCAACCGATGAACCACGACCAGCCATTCACGAATGCATCGGCCGCCCCTTGCGTGATGACCATTTTTGGCGCTACCGGTGACTTGACCAGGCGCAAGTTGATTCCTGCTCTTTGCAACTTGGTCGAGGAAAATCTTCTGCCAACGCAGTTTGCGATTGTTGGCTTCGCGGGAAACGACTTCGACACGCAAGGCTTTCGAAAATTCCTGGCCGAAGGCATTCCCAAGGTTGCTGCCTCGCCGATGAATCCGAAAATCTGGGATTGGATGGTCGAGCGCACTTACTACGTGAAGGGCGATTTCGTGGACGCAGAGGCTTACAAGCGCCTCGAAGAGCAAATGGCAGAGGCGGAAAAAAAACACAGCACGCTCGGGAACCGTCTCTTTTATTTGGCCGTCGCGCCGCGTTTTTTTTCGCCCATCGTGAAAATGTTGGGCCAGTGCTGCTTGTCAAAAGAGGAAGAGAACCGCTGGGCGCGCGTCATCGTGGAAAAACCGTTTGGCCACGATTTGGCCTCCGCCAAGCAACTGAACCAGGAATTGAAACAGGTCCTCACCGAAAAGCAGATCTACCGCATCGATCACTACCTCGGCAAGGAGACCGTGCAAAACGTGATGGTTTTTCGCTTCTCCAACAACATCATCGAGCCGCTCTGGAACCGCAATTATGTGGACCACGTGCAAATCACGGCGGCGGAAACGGTTGGCATCGAGCATCGCGGCGCGTTTTATGAGACCGCGGGGGCGCTCCGCGATATGGTTCCAAATCATCTGTTCCAGTTGCTCACCATGACCGCCATGGAGCCGCCCATTTCCTTCGATGCGGATGAGGTCCGCAACAAGCAGGCCGAAGTGCTTCACGCGATTCAGCCGCTGAGTCCCGAGGAAGTGCTCACCAACATGGTGCGCGGGCAGTACGGGCCGGGGGCGATTGACGGCCAACGCGTCGCGGGTTATCGCAGCGAACCGGATGTCGCTCCCGATTCGAACACAGAAACGTTTGTTGCACTGAAACTGCTGATCGATAACTGGCGTTGGGCCGGCGTGCCTTTTTATCTTCGTACCGGCAAGCGCCTGGCTCGCCGAGTAACCGAAATCGTCATTCAATTTCGCCGAACACCTTTCGTTCTCTTTCGAAACACGAGTGTTCGCAACCTCGAGACCAACCGCTTGGTCATTCACATTCAGCCGGAGGAGGGAATTTCTCTGAGTTTCGGCGCAAAAGTTCCCGGCTCGGTGATGAAACTCGGGCTGGTCAACATGGACTTTGACTACTCCACGTATTTTGGGATGGAACACAGTACGGGCTACGAACGCTTGCTGCGCGACTGCATGGCCGGCGACGCCACGCTCTTTCAGCGCGCGGATATGGTGGAAGCAGGCTGGAGCGTGATTCAGCCGATTCTGGATTTGTGGCATGCGCTGCCCGCGCGAGGCTTTCCGAATTATGCGGCAGGTGCCTGGGGGCCGGTCGAAGCACAAGAATTGCTTGAGAAGGACGGCCGCGCGTGGCGCCGTATTGGCGAAGAAGAGCTCGATCAACGCGGGCGGATTGCGATTCCGGCGACCGCAGAAGAAAAAACGGGAATCGCAACCTGAGGATAACGAGTGGAGCGTGAGATTCGAATCCTGGCGGATGGCTCGGCCATTGCAAAGCGCGCCGCGCAAGAATTTGTGCAAGCGGCAACCGCAGCAGTGCGCGAGCGAGGCGCGTTCCACGTCGCGCTGGCCGGCGGCTCGAGTCCGAAAGCGCTCTACGGATTGCTGGCCACTGATCCGGTGCGGCGTTCGCAAGTTCCTTGGGATAAAATGCAAGTGTTTTTCGGCGATGAGCGCCACGTCGCTCCCGACCACGCAGACAGCAATTTTCGCATGGCCACCGAAGCGATGCTTTCCAAGGTTCCGCTGAAAGCGAACCAGGTCACTCGTATCAAGGGCGAATACGGGGACGCTGGTCAGGCGGCTCGCGAATACGAGGAAGCGATCGCCGCGCATTTCAATCTGGGAGCCGGCGAGCTTCCGCGCTTCGACCTGCTGCTTGTGGGAATGGGCAACGAGGGGCACACGCTTTCACTCTTCCCGGGAACGAAGGCGCTGCATGCGGACGGGCGCATCGCCGTCAGCAACTGGGTCGGCAAGCTCTACACAGACCGCATTACGCTGACCGCGCCTGCTGCGTGTGCCGCCGCAGAGATTCTGTTCATGGTGACCGGCGCGGACAAAGCGTTGGCGTTGAAAGGTGTTTTGGAAGGCCCTCACGCACCGGAGCAGTTGCCAGCGCAATTGCTTCAGCCAAAAAACGGGAAGCTGCTGTGGTTAGTGGACATCGCCGCTGGAAGCATGTTATCAAAAGGAATTCGAGAGTAGAGAGGGAGCTGTTATGGCCACGACCGCAAGCTTGGGAAAAATTGAAACCTATCTTGGGGCGAAAACGGATTCGCTGCTGGGATTCAAGTCGCCAAAAATCGCGAAGGAGCGCTTGAATCTTCCGGGCCCTGACTTTATCGATCGTGTTTACGCGGCTTCCGACCGGAACCTGCGCGTGCTGGGGAACCTTCAGCGAATGTTTGGCGGCGGGCGGCTCAGCGGCACCGGTTATCTCTCCATCCTGCCCGTGGACCAGGGCATTGAGCACTCCGGCGGCGCGAGCTTCGCGAAGAACCCCGATTATTTTGATGGAGAGAACATCGTCAAGCTGGCTATCGAAGGCGGCTGCAATGCCGTCGCGTCGACTTTTGGCGTGCTCGGGTCGGTGGCGCGCAAATACGCATACAAAATTCCGTTCATTGTGAAAATCAATCACAACGAATTGCTGACTTTCCCCAATCGCTTCGACCAGGTTCTCTTCGGCACGGTGCAGCAGGCTTACGACATGGGCGCAGCGGCCGTTGGCGCGACGATTTACTTTGGCTCCGACCAAAGCACCCGTCAGATTGTGGAGATCTCGCAGGCCTTTGCGCACGCGCACGAGCTTGGAATGGCTACGGTCCTGTGGTGCTATCTGCGCAACAGCGCGTTCAAAAAGGACAAGGACTATCATGTTTCCGCCGATCTTACAGGGCAAGCGAATCATCTCGGTGTCACCATCGAAGCGGACATCATCAAGCAAAAGCTCCCGGAGAATAACGGCGGCTACTTGGCGCTCAATTCCAATGGAGCGAGCTACGGTAAGTTTGACAAGCGTATCTATTCCGACCTGACCAGCGACCATCCCATTGATCTCTGCCGCTACCAGGTTGCGAATTGCTACATGGGACGCGCTGGATTGATCAATAGCGGAGGTGCTTCGGGCGCAAACGATTTTGAGGAAGCCGTCGCGACAGCGGTCATCAACAAGCGCGCGGGCGGCACTGGCCTCATTTCCGGCCGCAAAGCGTTCCAGCGTCCGATGAAAGAAGGCGTCCAACTCTTGAACGCCATTCAGGATGTGTATCTGAGCCCTGAAGTCACCGTCGCGTAGCTGTCTGACGAATTACTAGAGCCGCACAAAGCTCAGTTCACCACGCGAACTGCGCCGTAGGTTTGTCCATCGGCTGGGTCTTCGGAATAAATTATTGTAGCCTCGCAACTCGTGGCGGCTTGAACGAGGGGCATCCCAGAAGGAAATCTGATAACGCGACTCGAAGTCGAGCGCTTGTCAAACAGATTCGGCGGTGCTCCCTACGATGTCCCATGTGGATCGTCTTCTAGCAGCTTGCGGGTCGCTTCTCTTTGACAGCGGACGCCGAGTTCTTCCAGCCTGGAGAATAACAACCGACTGATCGAACAGCCTTCTTACCGCCGCCAGGATCCGGGCTTCTTTCAACAACTTAGCAGCTAGTCTCAAAGTGACATCGGTTTTCATGACGACCACGCGTGGGTGCAGCACCCTTTTACGTGCTTTCGCCGCCGTTCGTCAAAGGCGCTCTGAAAATTTGTGCTTGACACATTCCTATATGGGAATGTATTGTTCCTTCATGCCTAGGGCAGCGACAACTTCCGATGCTTTCAACGCGGTTGCCGAGCCGCGCCGCCGCGAGATTCTTAATTTTCTTGCGCTCCAGGAACGCCCCGTAGGGGAGATTGTGGACCGTCTGAATCTGGAGCAGCCTTCCGTTTCTAAACACCTTCGGGTGCTCCGCGCAGTCGGGCTTGTCAACGTCCGGCGCGACGGCCGGCGCATGCTTTATCGCACGAACGCGGAAGCGATCCGGCCGCTCTACGAGTGGACCAGCACCTTCGAGCGCTTCTGGCGCCATCAGTTGAGCCGCATCAAGGAGCGCGCTGAAGCCAAAGAGAATCGCAGCTCAGAATCCGATCCAATTCACAAAGGAGACAGAAATGACCCTGACCCTTCCGGGAATTGAAAGCTTGTCGTTGACGGTGCATGAAGAAATCCGCGTGCGGGCGTCGCTCAATGCGACTTTTGCCGCGCTGCTCGATCAACTTGGGCAGCACAGCGAAATGCCCGACGGCACCCCAATGCCGATGAAGCTCGAACCTTGGCCCGGCGGACGCTGGTTCCGCGATCTCGGCGACGGAAACGGCCACTTCTGGGGCAGTGTGCAGGCGATCAAGAAACCAACACTGCTCGAAATTGCGGGGCCGCTCTTCATGTCCTATCCGGTCGCCAATAACGTGCAATACCGCTTGGGTGAAGAAAAGGGTGTCACCGTGATCAAGTTCCGGCACTCTGGCTTCGGCTTGATCACGGAGGAGCACCGGGCGGGCATCGTCAAAGGCTGGGCTTACATTCACGAAAACGTTCGCAAGCGCGCGGAAGCAGGCCGCTCCAAGTCCGCTGCCACTCAATAAGGATTTGCTTCAAAACGGGTTTATTTCACAACAAGGCCTATTTCATAACCAAGGAGAACCGCATGACCATCGCACAATCGTTGATCGCGGAGTTCGAAACACAAGCACCGATCACCCGCAGGTATGTGGAGCGTGTGCCGGAAGACAAGCTGACGTGGAAGCCTCACGAAAAATCCATGACCGCCGGACAGCTTGCTTACCATCTCGCTTTCATTCCCGGTGGAGTCGTTCGCTTCGTGCAAAATAATCCGGCGCAAGCGCCCGAGTTCGCCGGCTTCCCCCAGCCCGCAAACAAACAGGAAATCCTTGCAAAATATGATGAGAGCATCGCCACAGTCCGCGATTTATTGCCAAAGTTTGATGAAGCCAGCCTGAAAGAGACATGGCGGATGGTCAGCAAGGAGCAGGTAGTACTCAGTCAGCCTCGCGGCGAGTTTCTGCGCGACGTTATGTTCAGCCACTGGTATCAGCATCGCGGCCAGTTCGCCGTCTATTTGCGCTTGCTAAATGTTGCGGTGCCCGCGAGTTGGGGACCCAGCGCCGACGAGGCTCCTCTCTTCGCACAAAAGGCACAGTCGGCGGGGGCCTTCTAGCGCGTCGGCCAAAAAAATACGGCTAGCCCCCCTAAATGGATTGGACGCGATTTGCAGGGATCGGACCACGAAGAGTGTGGTTATAAGTGAGCTCCCTTCAATCTCCGTGGTTCTAGAAAGCGTTCATGCTCGAGTGAGCATGGCTGCTCGCGCAGCGCCCAGAAGTCTCTTGGCGTTCTCGCGAATGTCCCCGCGCCCGAAGACCGCATTCCCCGCAACTAGCAGTTCGGCCCCTGCGCGGACGATGTCCTCCACCGTATCTAACGCCACGCCACCATCCACTTCGATGCGGAACGATAGGCCCAGTGATTCGCGTACCTCAGCAAGCGTCTTGATCTTGTTAAGCGATTCGCGAATGAACCGCTGCGCGCCGAAGCCGGGGTTCACACTCATCACCAAGACGTGGTGCACCTTGTCCAACACCTCGTCCAACATGTGAACCGGCGTGGCGGGATTGATCACCACGGCTGGCTTGCAACCGTGCGATTCAATCAGTTGCAGGGTGCGATGAAGGTGGGCGCATGCTTCCTGGTGCACGGAAATCCAATTCGCGCCGGCCTCGGCAAAGGCCGGAACGTAATTGTCGGGATTCTCGATCATTAAGTGGCAATCGAAAGTCGCGTCGGGAAGCGCCTTTCGCAGCGAGGCCACCACGGGCGGACCAATTGTAATGTTCGGCACGAAGTGGCCGTCCATCACGTCAAGGTGCAGCACCGTGCCGCCACCTTCGAGCGCGGCTTTAGCATCGTCGGCGAGCCGCGCGAAGTTCGCGGAGAGAATCGAAGGTGCGAGTTCGATGGTCATAAGCTGCGCCCGGCTCCTATCTTCCCGGAACAACGCCGATTATACGCGAACGCAGGCGCATTACCGCAAACGCCACAAGCGCAAAGTTTCATTTAATGCTTAATTGCAACCAGCCTTCCGGCGGCGTATGGTTTTTTGTGAGGGAGGCGTGACAAATGCGGCTCGGTCAAGTTCCGTCGATTCGGTTTCTCGGTCTTGCGGTTTTTCTTTTCCTGAGCGGCGGGTTGCTAGCTGCTCAAGCGCCACAAATTCCTGCGGTGGACGGCGCTCTCGGTTCCTGCCGCGCGGATTTCACCGTGAAAGACGGCTTCGACAAGCCTATCTATAACGCCAAGATTCACGTCCTCATCAAGTATGGGTTCCTCAACAAGCGAAAAACGGAGCTCGAAGTGGGCACCAACAGCGACGGCAAGGCCAGCGTCACGGGGTTGCCCAATATGCCCAAAAGGCCTCTCGAATTCTCCATCAAGAGCGGTACGGTCGAGAAAACTGTCACCAATGATCCATCGGAAGACTGCAACGCAAAATTCGACGTCACGTTATCCGTCCATTAAACCGTAGCAATCATTTCCGTGGAATTGTGCAGCCCCGCTCGCTGCTCTCTCGCACCATTTCCAGCAGTTGCATCACGTGCACCGCCCATTCCGGCGTAACCGCAGGCGTGGCTTTTCCGAGCAGTGTGTCGCGGACGTTTGCGTAGTAATCGCGAAAGTCGCAATTCGCGGAAGCAATGCGCCGCTCGACAAATCTGTCTCCCTCGGGAACGGTCAGCAGCCCCCAATTTTCTTCCGGCTCCGCGCCCCAAGGCCCACGCGCAGGAATGTTCCCATGCCGCAGATTGTTCTCCTGCGGGTCCACCGTCTGCTTGACGAAGCTGGCATGCGTGCCAAGCAAGACGAAGCGTGGACGAGGCGCAGCAGCCAAAATGCTCGACCGCAGCACCGCGCGCATGGCGCGAGGGTAATGGAGCACGATGTCGAACGCGTCGTCCGCCACGGCGTTTTCGCGTTCGATCCGCACATCCGCAGTCACGCCTTCTGGTAGTCCAAACAAAACCAACGCGTAATCGATCAGGTGCGGTGCGAGGTCGAAGAGGATGCCGCTGCCCGGCCGGGTCGTCTCGCGCCACGCTCCGGGCTTCAGTTGCGGGCGATACCGGTCATAACTCGTTTCGAATCGCACGATGCGCCCTAGCGTTCCTTCCGCCACGAGCTTTCGAATGGTTTGGAAATCGCCGTCGTAGCGCCGGTTCTGGTAAACGGTAATCAGCCGTCCGGCCCTCTTCGCAAAATCCACCAATGATCGGGCTTCTTCCACTGTCGTCGTGAAAGGTTTATCCACCACCACGTCGCGCCCTGCCGCGAGGCACTGCTGTGCGAAGAAATAATGCGTGTCATTTGGCGTAGCGATCACCACCAACTGAATCTCACGCATCGCCAGCAACTCGTCCAGGCTGCGCACGACGCGCACGTCAGAGTATTTTTCCGCTGCTTCGTTTCCGGTGCGCTGCAGAATCGCGGCTAGATGCAATCCGGGGACGGCGCGAATCACCGGAGCGTGAAACGCTCGTCCGGCAAGGCCGAATCCAACCAATCCCACGTCAATCATTTTTGCTTTGTTTTCCGTTCCCTAGCGCCAAGTAGCACATCATTGCGCGAAATGCTCGGCTCCGGCAAAATGCCATGATGTCTTCGAAAACGCAAACCCTGGCAATCGCTTCGCCTACTTCGCAGAGCGTGATTTTTTACCTGCTTTGCGCGGGATTTGTCGCGAACGGAATCGTGATCTCGCTGATTGGCCCCATCCTTCCTATGTTCATGACAAAATGGGGGCTGAACGACAGCCGCGCTGGGCTTTTCTCTTTCATACAATTCTCATGCTCGTTTGTGGGAGTTCTGGTCTCAAGCCCTCTCATCTCCAGGAAAGGATTCAAACCGGCGATCACCATGGGCCTCGCGTTCCTTGGAATTGGCTTCGCCCTGCTCAACGCTCCGACGCTCCCGCTCGCGCTTGCGGCGAGTGCCATTTACGGGCTGGGCTACGGTTTTGCCACGCCGGGAACGAACTTATGGGTGGGCGAATCGTACGGAGAACGCCGCGCTTCGGCTTTGAGCATTGTGAATTTGGCTTGGGGCGCCGGGGCGATTTCGTCTTCACCTCTAGCCATGTGGGCTACGACCACGGCGCACGTGACGCTTCTCCTCTACCTGGTCGGAGCATTTTGCGTCGGGCTCGCGCTCGTGCTGTCGTTCATGCCTTTTACCAAGCCTCCCGCCGCGGCGAAAGAAAAAATAACCATAGACCGGGTTATGGTTCTGCTCGGTACTCTGTTTTTCGTTTACGTTGGCACAGAGGTTGGGACATCCTACTGGGCATCAGCGCACGCAGACCGAGCGGCAACGTGGAGCACTAACGCATGGACCCTGGCGCCCATGTTTTTCTTCGCCGGGCTCCTCGGCGGCCGAGGCGCCGCTGCTGCTGTTCTTCTTCACTTGAAAGAAGTTACCGTCGCGGTCGCGGGACTTCTTCTTGCGGCCACCGGGGAGTCCATTTTCCTGGCGGGACGCTCTCCCGTGATGCTGTTTGGTGGAGCCTTTCTTGCTGGACTCGGCCTCGCCAGTATTTTCCCCATTCTGATTGCCTGGCTTTCCAAGTGGTATGGTACCCGCGCGCGAAAAATTGGCGGTGTGATGTTCGCCCTTGCGGCTTTGGGGAGCGCACTCGTGCCGCCGCTGGTGGGAGTAGTTTCGAGCTTGGCGGGGAGCCTGCGCTTTGGGCTCCTGGTTCCGCTGGCCGGCTGCGCGGTTATGTTGACTGTTATCGGTGTATTGCGCCCGGGGACTCGCGGCTGAGTCGTTGCGAAAAGGCATCCGCTCATTGCCGCAAAAACACACCAGGGCCTGAGGTATTCTTAGTGCGTGCAAAAGGCGGCCCTTTCTCAACGCTCACCTACAAATCGGCTTCTGTTCGGCTTGGTCATCACGCTGGCCGCGGTCGTGGCTTACGCTTCTTACATTGCCGTACAACTTGCAGGCCTTCGCAAGCTTCAGAGCGAAATGGTCGATCGCAATCGCAAGGACTCGCTGCAGCTGCTGCGCATTCAGAACGATCTCAATTCCGTCGCGCTGGCCATGCGCGACATGCTGGACACCACCGAGCGCTATCCGCTGACGGCGTGGACCGCCCAGTTCGAACGCATGCGGCAGGATTTGCACACCGCCCTCAAGCTCGAAGAAAGCCTGGCCGTCGTCAGCCGCACACCGGATCAGCGAAAATTTCTCACGCAATCCGTCGCCCAGTTTTGGGATGCCGTCAACCGCATGTTCAAGCTTGCGGAAGACCATGAGGAGTCTGAGGCGCGCGAACAAATTCGTCTGACTCTACAGGCACGCCAGCAAGCGCTCAGCACGGCGGTTTCGCGGCTACTAGTCGAGAATAACGAGGGGGAAGAACAAGCCGCCGCAAGCATTGCCAAAATCTATGACGGCGTGCAGCGCCAGCTCTATTTGTTTCTCGCCGCCACACTGATCGCCATAGTGCTAACGAGCCTGTACCTCATTCGCAGCAACCGTCAAATCTTCGCGCGCCTCGCCGAACTTTCCGAACAGCGCAGCGACTTGGCGCAAAAGCTGATTTCTACACAGGAATCCACGCTGCGACACATTTCGCGCGAGCTTCACGACGAGTTCGGACAAGTGCTTACCGCCATTGGCTCGATGCTACGCCGTGCCGGCAAACACGCTGGGGAGGAAAACCCTCTACACACAGACCTAAAAGAAGTTCAGGAAATCGCGCAGACCACCCTGAATAACATTCGAACGCTGTCGCAGGCGCTTCACCCTGTTTTGCTGGAAGAAGCCGGGCTCGAAAGTACTTTGGACTGGTATATTCCCACAGTGGGCAGGCAGTCTGGCATCGCAATGCATTACGAGAAGAGCGGAAGGCCGTTCTCCGTTGAAGCGAGCGCCGGCGTACACATCTACCGCGTTCTTCAGGAAGCGCTGAATAATGTCAGCCGCCACTCCGGCGCGCGCGACGCATGGGTACGCTTGAAATACACGGGGAATTCGCTCGAGCTCGAAGTGGAGGATCACGGCTCCGGGTTCGTCGCGGAGAAAATGCAACGGGGAATCGGACTTGTGGCTATGCGCGAACGTGCCGAGATTATCGGCGGAACCCTAGCCATCATTCCGGGGCCGCAAGGCGGCACACAAGTCCGTCTGCAAATTCCGCGCGAGAAAGTGGAAAGTCATGCCGCATAAAATAACCGTCCTCTTGGCGGACGATCATGCTCTAGTTCGCCGCGGGTTCCGTCGTATGTTGGAGGACGACCCGGGAATTTCGGTTGTTGGAGAAGCAAGCGATGGCCTCGAAGCCGTGCGCCTGGCGACGTCGTTGAAACCGCGCGTCATCGTCATGGATTGCGCCATGCCGGAACTGAGCGGCATCAACGCTACGCGAAAAATACTCGAAACATATCCCGAGGCGGGAATTTTGATGCTCAGCATGCATTCCGAGGAAACGCTGGTCAGCCAAGCTCTGCAAGCCGGCGCACGCGGCTACGTGCTGAAAAATGCCATGGACCTCGACTTAGTCAGTGCGGTAAAGAGCATCGCTTCCGGGATGACCGTTCTTGATCCGCAGGTTTCACGCAAAGACGCTCTCAAAGGCGAGCGTAGTGGCAGTTTGACTCCCCGCGAGTTGCAGATTCTCCAGCACATCGTGGCAGGCAAGTCGAACAAGGAAATCGCTTCGGACTTGAATCTGAGCGTCAACACCGTGGCGGTGCATCGAGCCAACATCATGGATACGCTGGGCATTCACAAAACTGCGGAACTTGTCGTCTACGCCATTCGCAACGGTCTGGTGAATCTGCCTTGAACCGCCGGGATTTTCTTTTTTCTGCGCTGGGCGCGGGCCTGGTCACGGGAATATTTCCCTCACGCAACCTCGCAAGTCCCGCGTCGAATTTGGGATTTCGCCTCACGGATGTCACGGCCGCTGCGGGGATCCAATTTCAGCACAACTCCGGCGGTTACGGTGGAAAACTGCTTCCGGAAACTCTTGGCTCCGGTTGCGCCTTTCTGGATTACGACGCCGACGGCTGGCAGGACATTTTGCTCGTCAACGGGATGGACTGGCCCGGCTACAAGCGGGAGCGTTCCACCCTGCGCCTCTACCGCAACAATCGCAACGGCACTTTCACCGACGTTACCAAGAGCGCGGGCCTAGATATCGAAATGTACGGAATGGGTGTGGCCGTCGGCGACTACAACAACGACGGATTTCCTGACATATTCATAACTTGCGTTGGACAAAGCCGTCTCTTCCGTAACACGGGCAAAGGAACTTTTGTCGACGTTACCCGCTCCAGTGGTCTTTTCGGTCGCCAGGGCTTGAGCACTTCCGCGCTCTGGTTCGACTATGACCGCGACGGTTTACTCGATCTTTTCGTCTGCAACTACGTGCGCTGGTCGCCGGAGCACGACGTGTTTTGCAGTCTCGATGGCGCTCGCAAGTCGTACTGCACGCCGGAAGCCTATCGTGGCGATACTTGTTGGCTCTTTCATAACCGCGGCAACGGCACGTTCGAAGACGTAACCGCTACGAGCGGTGTCTTCGATAGCAGCTCAAAATCGCTGGGTGTGGCCATGCTGGACTATAACCAGGACGGCTGGCCCGATCTACTGGTCGCCAACGACACCCAGCCGAACAAACTCTATCGTAACCTTCACAACGGAAAGTTCAGGGACGTCGCCGTCGAAGCAGGCCTTGCGTTCAGCATGGAGGGAAAAGCCCGGGCCGGGATGGGCGTTGATGTGGGAGACTTCGACAATTCCGGGAGCCCCGGGATCGCCATCACGAATTTCGACAATGAAATGATTGGCTTGTACCGTGCGACGAAACCGAGCGTATATGACGACGTCGCTACAACAGCCGGAATTGGCGCCGCATCCAAGAGTACTCTGGGATTCGGCTGCATGTTTCTCGATGTGGACCTGGACGGCGCGCTCGACCTAGCCGTGGCCAATGGCCACATTGACGAGACCGTGCGAAACATTCGCGGGAATGTGGGCTATGCGCAGCCGCCACAGCTTTTTCTAAATCAGGGCCACGGAAAATTCCGCGATGTGGCTTCCGATGTGGGCGGTGGATTCGAAAAGCCTCGCGTGGGCCGCGGGTTGGCTTATGCAGATTTTGACCGCGACGGCGGTCTCGATCTTCTGTTGACCACCAACAACGGCCCTGCCGTTCTCTTTCGCAACGATCAGCTGGCCGGCAACCGCAGCGTGCGATTCGAATTACAAGGGACGCAGTCCAATCGCGATGCCATTGGTGCCAACGCCGAACTTTTCGCTGGCGACCTTCACCAGTCGCGCATGGTGCGTGGCGGCTCCAGTTATCTATCGCAATCCGAGCTACCCTTGACCTTCGGACTAGCCAAGCGCGACAAAGTCGATCGCCTGGTAATCCAATGGCCCAGCGGCCGCACCGAAGAATACAAAAATCTTCAGGCGGAAAAGGCCTATAGGTGCTTGGAGGGAAAGGGCATGAAGCCGCTCTAGACCCCTAATCTTTTTCTATTATTGCCGGTAGTTTAATTGTTTTGCATGATTTTGCCGCTTCTAATGCTTTCGCAGTATTGCGTGTTGCGCTTCGGAAAAATATAAGTATGCCCACTAGCGTCATCGCCTCCGGCTCGACCATACGTTGGCTTGCTTCGGGGCACCCCAAACCGAATCGCGACCGGATGGATCTCAAACATCCGGTCGCTTTTTTTCCTAGCGCCCCCCGTACGAATGAGGTTTTTGATGCGCATTGATTCGCCCCAGCGCTGGCTGTTCCGCGGTCTGGTTCTCCTCGCGCTGAGCGCAGGGTATTTGTACGGATTTCCTTCGGCTACCATCACCTACGCAGCCATCGATCTGCTTCATGTTGCGATTGGAGTGCTCGTATTTGCATTGCTTCTCGTTTTTCTCGTTCCTTTGCTTTGGGCCGGCACCACCGTCGCGCGCATGGGATGGATTCTGCTCGCTGCCGGAACCCTTCTTGGCATGGCCCTGATCAAGATTGGAACGCCGCATCATCTCTGGAATTGGCTAAATTTGCACATGGTCCTGTGCGTCGTCGGCGCGTTGCTGCTCCTCGCGGATTGGCTCCGTTCGAAAGGATGGCTGGGGCAAACCGTCACCAGCCAGGCGCTGCGATTTGCTGCGCTGGTTCTCGCCACGTTCGCCATCTCGGCAGGACTCTGGTTCGCGCGAGAGATAGGCTGGCGTGACGCACGAGCCAATCGCATCGTCAATCCTCTGATGCCGCCCGACTCCATGGACCACGAAGGCGATGGATCCGGCGGAAAATTCTTCCCCAGCTCCGCGCAGACCAGACACGACGTCAACATCCCCTCACAATACTTCATGAAGTCCGACGCTTGCCAGCGCTGCCACGCCGATATTTATGCGCAATGGAACAGCTCCATGCACCACTTCTCTTCGTTTAACAATCAGTGGTATCGCAGGAGCATCGAGTACATGCAGGAAGTCGCAGGGGTAAAGCCTTCCAAGTGGTGTGCCGGTTGCCACGATCCTGCCCTGCTTTACAGCGGCAAGTTCGATACGCCCATCAAGGAAAGAGTAGACCTTCCGGAAGCTCGCGCCGGCATGGGCTGCCTGATGTGCCACAGCATCGTGGAAGTGAAAAGCACCATGGGCCAGGGCGACTTTTACCTGGAGTATCCCGAATTGCATGAGCTGGCTGCGAGCGAGAATGCATTCGTTCGCAAATTGCACGATTTCCTCGTTCGGCTGAACCCGGAGCCGCACCGTCGGACTTTCTTGAAACCGTTCATGCGCTCGCAGACCGCTGAGTTCTGCTCGGCCTGCCACAAGGTTCACCTGGACGTGCCGGTGGACCGTTACCGCTGGATTCGCGGCTTCAATGAATACGACAACTGGCAAGCCAGCGGCATTTCCGGCCAGGGCGCGCGCTCTTTCTACTATCCGAAATCGCCCATGAACTGCGCCGACTGCCACATGCCGCTGGTGGCTTCGAAGGACGACGGGAACATCAACGGCTATGTGCATTCGCACCGCTTCCCAGGAGCGAATACTGCCGTGCCCACGGCGAATCAAGACGAGGCACAACTCGAATTCGCCAGAAAATTTCTCCAAGACCAGCAACTCAGCGTGGATATTTTTGCTGTTTCTCCGGAGGGCAAGGAATCAGCTGCGCCGGTTCGCAACGAACTGGGCAGGCAGGAACTCTCGACTACTTTTGCCGTCGGTGAGGAGTCTGAGGCTGGGCTACCCAAAGGACCGTCGGGCGAGGTCCGCGCGATTACAGCGCCCATCGACCGCACCGACGCCGCCGTTCGCCGGGGCGATGACGTTCGCGTGGACGCGGTCGTCCGAACGCGCAAAGTCGGTCACTTTTTCCCCGGCGGCACGGTCGACGCCTTCGACGTCTGGCTCGAATTGCAGGTAAGTGACGAAAGAGGCCAAACCATTTTCTGGAGCGGCCAGATCGAGGACCACGGCAAAGGTCCCGTTGAACCGGGCGCGCATTTCTATCGCTCGCTCCAAATCGACGGTCATGGCAATGTCATCAACAAACGCAATGCCTGGGCCACGCGTTCCGTTGTCTATGTGCACCTGATTCCGCCCGGCGCCGCGGACACGGTGCACTACCGCTTGCACGTTCCCGAGAACTGTGGCGATAAGATCACCCTGCATGCAAAGCTGAACTACCGCAAATTCAGTTGGTACAACACACAGTTTTCCTTTGCCGGGGTGGAAGCGCCGGCAACCAAACTGGCTTCCGCCAACCTCGCTAAGACCACTCCGGACTACGACGATCGCAAATTCGCTTTCAACGGCGATACCTCAAATGTGTCGGGAAACATAAAGGCGATTCCCGATCTTCCCGTCACGCTCCTCGCGGAAGACACAAAGACGTTGCGCGTTCTTCCGAAAAATTCGCCGGTGCCGCAGCCCGCAACGATCACCGCGAGGGAAGACTGGACGCGCTGGAATGATTATGGCATCGGGCTCTTCCTCCAGGGCGACTTGAAAGCCGCGGCCGCTGCGTTTGAGAAAATCACGGAAGCGGATCCCCGCAATCCCGACGGCTGGACGAACATCGGCCGCGTGCTTTTGCAGGAAGGCGACACCCTCGGCGCCCGAAAAGTATTGGAAAAATCCCTGGCCATCGATTCTAAATTAGGACGCACGAATTTCTTTTACGCGAAAGCCCTCCGCGAAGACGGCGACTACGACGGCGCAATCATCCATTTGAGAATGGTTCTCGAGCAGTTCCCGCGCGACCGCGTCGCACACAACGAACTCGGCCGTGTGCTGTTCCTCGAAAAGCGCTACGCCGACGCTGTTGCCGAGTTCGAAGCAACGCTGGCCGTCGATCCCGAGGATCTGCAGGCGCATTACAACCTGATGCTTTGCTACAACGGCCTCGGCGACGACAAAAAAGCCGAAGAGCACAAGGCGCGCTACCTGCGCTTCAAGGCGGATGAGTCCGCGCAGGCCATTACCGGCCCCTACCGCCAGACGCATCCCGAAGATAACAACGAGCGCCAGCCCATTCACGAGCACTACAGCGTCGCCCTGAGCCTCAGCTCGTCGAAAAAAGTGTCGGCAACAAAACTGACCACGGCAAAACAACCCGCGAGTAGGCCGGCGGCAAAATCTTCTTCAGCGGCGACGGGCAAGCAAAACGCCCGAACCTCCGCGGCCGATTCTGTTTCAATGAAATAACTGAAGACTGAGGACTAACATGACCTGGATCCAGACAGTTCGCATGGATGACGACCCCTGCGTCAAGAACGCCATCGAATCGCAGCGCAAGCTCTATCCCATCGAATACGCCGCGCCGGTGCAACCGGTGAATGACGGCGAGACGGCCGGAATTGTGGCGAGCCACACGCTGATCCCAGAGGCGCTATATCACGCCTTCGGCACCTTTGGCGCGTTGATGTCTTCCGAACTGCCCCTCAAGCGCCACCAGCACGAAATGATCGCGACCATGGTGTCGCTCACCAACCGCTGCCACTATTGAATCGAATCGCACGCAGAGTTTCTGCGTCGAGTCACGCTGGACGAAAAGCTGGTCGAGGCGCTTCGCAAAGATTGTAGGACCGCGCCCATCAGCGAACAAGACCGCGTCATGCTGGATTACGTCGTAAAGCTGACGAAGGATGCGGTGCAATGTTCGCGGGCGGACCACGACAAGCTTCGCGCCGTGGGATTCGACGATAAAGGCATTCTGCAAATCACGCTCATCGCCTCCTGGTTCAATTACATCAATCGCGTCGCCGATGCTCTGGGCGTCGGCCGCGACTGAAACGAGGGAAGGGTGAAACGCTCACTTGCTACTCTTTGTGTCCTTGCGGTCGCAATTCTCTTGATTGGGAAAACAGGCTCCAAAGCTGCGCCTCAGGGCTCGTCTATTCAGTTCCACGACATCACGCAACAGGCCGGAATCCATTTCGTCCACAACAACGGCGCGTTTGGCAAAAAATATCTCCCCGAAACTATGGGCCCCGGCGTCGCATTCATGGACTACGACAACGACGGTTGGCCGGATATTTTCCTAGTGAACGGAATGGATTGGCCCGGCCACGGCCAAAAACACTCTACGCCCAAGCTCTATCACAACAATCACGACGGGACCTTTACCGATGTGACGCACAAAGCCGGACTGGACACGGAGATCTTCGGCATGGGCGTCGCTGTGGGTGATTACGACACCGACGGCTTTGACGATTTGTTTGTCACTGCGTACGGGCAGAATCGCCTGTTTCACAATGATGGCAATGGCACCTTCACCGACGTGACGCAAAAAGCGGGATTGCAGGGCCCGAAGGAATTCAGTACTAGCGCCGCCTGGGTGGATTATGACAAAGACGGACATCTGGATTTGGTGGTTGCCAACTACGTGCAGTGGTCGCTCGAAACGGATTTGTACTGCACGCTCGACGGCCAGAGCAAATCCTATTGCACGCCGGAATCATACAAGGGCACAGCGGTGCGGCTCTGGCACAACCGCGGCAACGGAACTTTCGAAGACGTAGCCCAGAAAGCCGGCCTTGGCGACGCAACCTCGAAAACGCTGGGCGTTGCCGTGCTCGATTACGACAATGACAGCTGGCCCGATTTGTTGTTTTCGAACGACACGCAGCCCAACAAGCTCTATCGCAACAATGGCAACGGCACGTTCACCGAAAAAGCCGTCGTGGCGGGCGTGGCCTTCAGCGAAGACGGCGTGGCGCGCGCCGGCATGGGCGTGGACGCCGCGGACTACGATCATTCCGGTTACCCAAGCGTGCTCATCACCAATTTCTCGAATCAGATGATTTCGCTTTACCACAACGAAGGCAAAGGACTGTTCGTCGATGAAGCGCCGCGCTCGGAAATCGGCCGCGCGACGCTCCTCACTCTCGGCTTCGGCTGCTTCTTCTTTGATTACGATCTCGACGGCTGGCCCGACGTGCTCATCGCCAACGGCCACATTGACGCGGACATCCAGCGCGTCCAGGCCAACGTAAAATACGCCATGCCGCCGCATCTTTTCCGCAATATGGGGAAAGGAAAGTTTGAGGAAGTCACGAAGTCCATGGGCACAGCGTTCGCGGCACCCCGTGTGGGTCGCGGCGCCGCCTACGCGGACATCAACAATGATGGCCGCCTCGATCTGCTGCTTTCCAGCAACGCTGGTCCAGTGTATCTATTCCGCAATGAAGCCCAAGGCGCAGCCGCTGCGAATCGCAGCTTGCGCATCAAACTGATGGGCACGAAATCCAATCGCGACGGCATCGGTGCCGTCGTGAAGCTCAGCGCTGGCGGCGATCCACAAACCCAAATGCTCCGCAGCGGCTCAAGCTATCTTTCCGCCAGCGAGCTGGTGCTCACCTTTGGCCTACTCCAGCGCGACAAGGCCGACGCCATCGAAATCCGCTGGCCTAGCGGCCAAATCGACCGCCTCTCCTCCGTCCCCGCCGGCGCCACCATCACGGTCACCGAAGGCAAAGGCATCACCTCCACCCGCAAATTCTCCAAGTGATGATTCGAGAGAAGTTGGGTTTTGAGTGTTAGCAACTCTCCTGAATCCTGCAGCCGGTTGTTGAGACAGACTCTCCTAGTAGTTCGGAACCCACGGTACGGTCACCGACTGGCTCGGGTCAAAGGAAAAGCAATACTCACCTTTCGGGTGAAGCCAAGGATCTGCGGTGTTGACGTCCGGCGCGTTGCGGTTGTCGGTCAGAAAAGTACTGCAAAGCTGGTATTCGGTTGGCGATTTCGGGCGATAAGTGAACAAGACGCCGGTCACCGGATTCCTTTTTCCGGATTCAGGAAACTTATCTAGATTGCTGGGGAGCGTCTTTCCTCCATTCTGCCATTTCGAGTTGATTTGTTGAGCGAGCTCTGCAAGGATTTGCAACGTGCGCTGGTCAGTTCGAGCCTGCCGTTGACTTCCTGGGCCGCCTAGGACGCCAAACCCAAGCACCATCACTACGATGACGGCAATGGTGGCCACAGCTGCGGCCCAAGTATTTCTATTCATCCCGTTTCTCACCTGCGGTAACCTTGCCCTGCAATGAGCCGAAGTAATACCAAAATATCCCTCCGGATATGACCAAAACCACGAGCACTTTTGCGACAAAGCGCCCTGTAAGCTCACCCCGAAGGAAATAAGTCAGGAAGCTAATCAGATCCCCGACGACAACACCCGCCGCGACTAGAAGAGCGATATACGTGAGCCATTTGCGTACCGCGGAATCGAGTTTCTCCGGATGAACGCTAGCCTCCCTCAGTATGTAGCGCATGGTCAAAATATAGACGGGAAAAGCCACGATCACGCAGGCCAAGGAATCCGCCATTTGGTAATAGCCATAGGAAGAATAATAGTAGCTCGGATTAAGAGGATCTTTGATCCATCGGTCGATCAGCATGAAAAGAATGGAACCCAGCGCGATGGTCCAGGTTGCCAACATGGAGAAACTGACGAGGTAGAGAAACGCATCCTTTGCAGATCCCGAGCGCTTATAGGGAGGGATGCTCAGGCCGCTCTGGGCCTCAAAGTGGTCGGCCAGCGCTCGGTATGTGTCTTCCTCCGGCCAACCTCTGCCACGCAGCAGCGAGACCAACGATTCCGCACCCATCCCCTCGCGCTTCGCTGCGTCCAGAAACTCCTGCAGGGTCTTATTCATCCCGCGCCGCAGTTTACCATGCGCGTCTCATCTCTCTGTTGCGTTCTAATTTCCTTCAACTCTTCATCAGCTTGATTCCGCCGTTGGTCGTTGAGACTCTTAGATCCCGTCCGCCGCTTCCCACAGTCCCCGAGAGTCGCTTCGAGTTGAAACTTCCTTGCACGGTAATGGGAAAATCTGTGTGAATACCGCCATTCGTGGTGGCCGCATCCAGTGTGAATTCCGCCGAAGCAGGAAGCGTCACGTCCACGCTGCCGTTGGTGCTCCTCACCTTCAGCTCGCCGCTCCATTTCGCGTTGCCAATAGACACGTGAATTCCACCATTTGTCGTTGTCGCCGAGGCCCACTCGCTCGTCGAGACATCCACGTTACCGTTCGTCGTCGCTGCCTCCACGACACTCGCCAGGTTGTGCCCCAGCACGTTCCCATTCGTTGTCAGGGCATTCAAGCGCACGCCCCGCGGTACTTGCACGTTAAAATTAATCCTCGCGCGGTTCCCGTGCCACCACCCCGAGGACTCGGAGGAGACGCCGCCGCGGTGGCAGCGCCCGGGGGACTTGTCCCTGGCGTACACCGCACAAATCGTCACGCCATCTGAATACTCGACAACCTCGACAAATGGTTCGTTGTCGTCATCGCCGCCCCTCCATGTGCCTCCGGCTCGCACCTCATCGCCGGAAGCAGCGCTCGCATCAATCTCCCCGTTTCTGTTGATGACCTCCAGCGTCTGTCCGGCCTTTAGGTGCCCCTGCCAATGGAATTCGCGCTCCGTGAACACCGCGCGCTTCTCGCCCTGCGCCCAAGCTGGGGCCGAGCCCGCCAGTGAAATCACTACAACACCCATCGTTCCGCTTATCCACCACCGTGCAGAATTTGTGCGCTTCATGATCTGTCTCCCTCCGTTAGCGGCAAAAGGGACGCCCCGCCACTTCAACTGATCTGACGAATAGACGCAACCGTCAGTCTTACCTGATGGGTACGAATTCTAATACGTTTTAGTTCCCCCGGGCCGCCTGCTCCCCTGCAAGCCGGGAGAAGAGGGGCGTTCCACCGATCGCGCGCTATCGCCGGGTCGCTGCCCGCCTTTTCCAGTACAATCGGTCCAAGGAAGGGTGACAAATATGTCCAAAGCGGATTCCGGCGAACGCGGCGCCAACGTTCGATTCCCACCTCCGCTCATCTATCTAGCCTCCATCCTTTTGGGCGTTGTGATCCGATATGCCATGCCGCTGCCAAATCCTGCCGAAAGTTTCATCACGCGGGCCGCCGGAATCGCCATAATCCTGGCTGGATTGTGGTTGAATGCCGACGCATGGAAACTCTTTAAGAGTACGGGTCAGCACCCGGCCCCGTGGAAGCCTTCTCCTGAACTCGTGTTGAACGGATCTTACCGGTTCACGCGCAATCCCATGTATCTAGGAATGACCTGCATTCAAGTTGGCCTTGGGCTGGCGCTAAACAATCTCTGGATTTCCTTGCTCGCGGCGTTTTCGCTTCTGGCCGTGCATTTCATCGCAGTAGTGCCAGAAGAAAAATACCTTGCTGAGAAATTCGGCGAGAGCTACACGGGCTACGTGATCAAGGTGCGCCGATACCTTTAGGTTCCTTCTCCGCAATCCGGAGAATCCAACGCGCTTCAGAAGGGCGTTAACTCTGCGCAGTAGTTTGCACTCAGCGTTTCCGATTGCGAATGTAGAGCCAACCGGCAGCGTCACACTGTCCGCATGTGAGCTTAGCGCTCTTGCCTGTACCTCGGCAGACGGGACAAATCGCCCAATCGGCTTTGTTTGGCGCACTGCCAATGACCCCCGTGCAGCGCTTGCCGACGGTGACCTGGGCGCATTGACCGCTGATCATTTCCGTGGAGTAGGAGACGGCTCCGCAGCGGGTGCAGACGGCCACGGGTTGTGTTTTCTGTTCCGGCATGAATGCATCAAGTGTCGCACAGAAATGCGGAGGACGTGGAGTGTGCCTGACGGATTTCAAACAAAAGGCGCCCGGCTATCGAGGAGAAACCAGGGGTCGTCAAAAAGACTCGCCTCCGCGCCCTCTAGAACAAGTTCCACAAAAACTGGTTGTAAACCTCGTGGTGGAACTGAACTTCTTGCGCCTTGACGATGGTACCCAGGGCACGAGGGCAGCGATCGGCGGCGGTGCGCTTCAGTTCGGCGTAACGGCCCTTGACGTCGGCGCCGAGAAGCGTAGTGGTCCACTCGGCTTTTTCGAAATTTTCGATCGCGGTGTAGATGTTGTCCGGGAGGAAGCGCTTGGCGGAACGCAAATCCTTAATTTGGGCGGTCTCGTCGTCCAGGCCGCTCTTGAAGATCGAGTACATCACCATGTAGGGATTCGAGTCGGGTGCGACGGCGCGGACTT
>DATFRZ010000106.1:0-19644 GCA_035262885.1 Candidatus Acidiferrum sp. | reverse complement strand
TCTGTTCACCCTGCTTGGCTGCCTTGCTGCCTTTTTTCCTGGCGCAAAAGTCGAGGCGCAGAGCGCTACACAACAACCCGCTCAAGCTACCCTGGCGACCGAAACGCCCACGCAACTTAAAGTGGCCGACAGCACTTGGGACTACTCGCGCCGAGACGTAATGATTCCCATGCGCGACGGCGTAAAGCTCCACTCGGTCATCCTCGTTCCTAAAGGCGCGAAAAATGCGCCCATCCTTCTTACGCGCACGCCTTATAGCGCCACGGACCTGACGTCGCACGCGGCTAGCGCCCACCTCGGCCCGATCCTATGGGGTTACGACAACGCGACAGAAGTCATCGTCGAAGGCAGCTACATCCGCGTGGTGCAAGACGTCCGCGGCAAGTACGATTCTGAAGGCGATTACGTCATGAACCGGCCTCTTCACGGCCCGCTGAATCCGACTTCCGTGGACCACTCCACCGACACCTACGACACGATCGACTGGCTCGTGAAGAATCTTCCCGAGAGCAACGGCAAAGTCGGCATGCTCGGAATTTCCTACAACGGTTTCCTCCCTCTCATGGCGTTGGTGAATCCGCATCCCGCGCTGAAGGTCTCCGTCCCCATGAATCCCATGGTGGACGGCTGGATGGGTGACGACTGGTTCCACAACGGCGCGTTTCGCCAGCAGAACATGCCGTACATCTACGAGCAGGAAGCCACGCGCGACAACAAAGCCAAATGGTCGTTCAGCCACTTCGATGATTACGACGAATACATGCACGCAGGTTCCGCCGGCGAGCTTGGCCGCGAACGCGGTCTCGAACAGGTCGGCTTCTGGCGCAAAATTCTCGAACATCCAAGCTACGACTCGTTCTGGCAGCAACAAGCCATGGACAAAATCCTCGCCGCGCAGCCACTGAAAGTTCCGGTGATGCTGGTCCACAGTTTGTGGGATCAGGAAGACATTTACGGCGCCATGGCAGTCTACAAAGCCATCAAACCCAAAGACACGAGCAATGATAAAGTGTTCCTCGTGATGGGGCCGTGGCATCACGGCCAGGAAATCGAAGACGCTAGCTCTCTAGGCGCGCTGAAATTCTCGAGTGACACGGGCCTGTACTTCCGCAAAGAAATTCTCGCGCCATTCCTTGCGCAGTATTTGAAAGACGGCGCGCCGAAAGCCGACGTCGCTCCGGTGAATGCCTTCGAAACCGGCGCAAACAAATGGCTGCGTCTGCCCGCTTGGCCCGCAGGCTGCTCGAGTGGTTGCTCGATTCACACAACGCCGCTCTATTTGTCTTCGGGTTTGCGGCTGAATTTTGCAGCGCCGAAGCCCAACGACGCACCCTTCGATGAGTACATTTCCGATCCGGCCAAGCCCGTTCCCTATCGCGCGCGGCCCAATCAGCCGGTGGGTTACAGCGGCCGGTTCACCTGGTCGCAATGGTTAGTGGACGATCAGCGCGAAGCCTCCGGCCGGCCTGACGTGCTCGTCTTCGTTTCTGACGAATTACACGAGCCTGCGAAAATCAGTGGGCAGCCCATCGCCAACATCATGGCCTCTACCAGCGGCAGCGATTCCGACTGGGTCGTGAAACTAATCGATGTCTATCCCGATGAAGTTGCCGGCCAGGAGGAAATGGGCGGCTATCAATTAATGGTTTCCGCCGACATTTTCCGCGGAAGATATCGCGAAAGCCTGGAAACACCGAAAGCCGTCACGCCGGACAAGCCGCTGCGTTACAAATTTGCCCTGCCCACGGCCAATCACGTCTTCCTTCCCGGCCACCGAGTTATGGTCCAAATCCAATCAAGTTGGTTCCCACTTTACGACCGCAATCCGCAATCATTCGTGCCAAATATTTTCTGGGCTAAACCGAGCGACTACCGAAAAGCAACGCAGCGCATTTACCATGCGCCGGGCCAGGTAAGCTTTATTGAACTACCGCTCGTTTCAGCGCCATGATTTTCGGAAGCCCGCCAGGAACCAAACCGTGGCATCCGAGGTGGGAAGCCCGTGCAGGCGGGCGGAGCGACGAGAGGAATCTCTCCTGCAATTTTCCGAAATGAAGGTGTTGTCCTATGCTGACTGGCGGTTAGACAAACAGTATTCGCTCGCAAGCTCGGAAGAATGAGGATTACGAAGCGCGAGGCAGAATCTCTCCGAGGCAGGCGGGTACGATTTGCCAAGAACGACAAGCAAGCCCTTTTTCCCTCGCTTGTCTTTCTCGACCTCTCACCAGACGAAACGCGCCCACGCTCGGAAGTAGTGCAGGGCTCCAGCCAAGGAGGAATCAAAGACGGCAAAAGCATTTAAGTGGCTTCTTATGTGTAAGTTATCCTTCAGAGCTTCCGAGACGAGCTCCAAAACCGGACTCCAAGTTCAAATCGGCACCGGCTTTGCAATTCCTCAAACTACTCGCGGGACCCCAGCGAAAATCGAGGCGTCACACGTCCCGGTTCCAGAACCCCAGTTACAGAACTCTCAAGCGCCCCGCGCTATCGGTTTTTCTCGAAAAGCTGGCGCAAAATGGCTCATCGGCACCTTTCGCAATGGGAACGCCTTGCGCCACCAGGTCTCTGAAATGTCTCATGGTTTGAAACGTTCAACGCTTCCAGTGTATGTCAATCTTCGCGCCCCGATTCTGCTCGGGGCGCCAAGAATCTCAACCGATCTGAAAGCGCGCCTTGCCTGTTTGTTGAGATCCTCCGCTCATCTGCTAGCGGTCGCGACATTCCTCGTTGCCAGCGCGCTGCCGCTCCTGGCTGACACGCCTTCCCTGCTGCGCCGCGTTCCCACGGGCGGTTGCTACTGCCATTGCGCGGAATCCAAAGCACACCGCGCCTGCGTGAAAATGTGCGAGTCCAAGAAATATGGCTCCCGCTGGTGGGCCACCACTTGCGCGAAGCCTCACATGAGCACGCCGCGCCGCGACTCTCACGCCGGCCCGCGCTTCCCGCATCCCCGCCGCACGGAACACGCCCGCCTGTAGCAGAATTGGTCTTTCTTCCTGGCGATTCGGGCAAGGCTTCACATCGTCAAAACAACGCGGAACTGCGCCTTGCCGCTCATCATTCGCGCGTAAGCCTCGCCAGCTTTTTCGAGCGGATATGTTTCAATCATCGGGCGCACGCCAGTTAACTCGGCGAAGTTCATCGTGTCCTCGGAATCTGTTGGTGGTCCCACCGCCGAACCTTGGATGGCACGTTCTCCGCTGATGAGCTGCAACGGTGTGACCGCAATCGGGTCAGACGATATCCCTACGACCATGAACTTCCCAGTCGGCGCCAAGCCTTCGATCAACTCGGACATCGCTTTCGAGTTGGGCGCTGTGGCCAGAATTGCCTGTGCACCGCCCAGCTTTTGCAATTCCTGCGCTGCATTACTGGATTGGCTGTCGATGTACACGCTAGCTCCGAGCTTCTTTGCGATCGTCGCATTTTCAGGCCCGCGCCCGATCGCCGCTACCTGGTAATCAAACTTGCTTGCGAATTGAACTCCCAGGTGGCCCAGCCCGCCGATGCCTTGCACCGCAACGAGACTGCCCGGCAACGCGCCGCTATGCCGCAAGGCGTTAAAGGTCGTGACTCCCGCGCACAGCAGCGGGCCTGCTTCGGCATCGCTAAGCGTGTCCGGTATTGCCGCCAATGCTTCGACGGGAGCGACCATGTACTGCTGATATCCTCCGTCGTAGCTGATGCCGGCAACTCTGGGATTGCGGCAGTGAAGGAAGTGTCCACGCCGGCACTGGTCACATGTGTTGTCCTGCCCGCCATGCCAGCCGACACCGACGCGTTGTCCCTTGGTCCATCCGGCGACCTCGGCGCCCAGTTCATCGATGATGCCGGCAACCTCGTGCCCGGGAACCCGGGGATACTGGATTCCCGGCCAGAGGCCCTCCTTCACAAACAGGTCGCTATGGCAGACACCACAGGCTTGCACCTTGATGCGCACCTCTCTTGTACTCGGCTTTGGAATGTCCCGCTCAACGATCTCAAAATCGCCTCCCGCCTTGGAAATCTGCGCCACCTTCATTGGTGAAATTGCGACCCTTGTCGTTGCCATGATGGCCTCCCATTGATTTTCAGTTTCATGCGGCAGTGCCCTTGCTGGTTGGCGGCCGGACTTTGCTCGTCGTAGCAGGTTTTGTTTCCGTCCGATGGCCCGCTTGAGAGCGGCGAAATGGCGGGGCCCTCCGCTGCCGTCGGAATTGCGCTGGAGGACAAGCAAACCCTCTCTTGAATGCGCGGTTGAACGCGGCCTCAGAGCCGTAGCCCACGGCCGCAGCGACTTGCGCCACGCTGTCCTCGGTGGACTGAAGCATCTCCGCCCCCAGTTTCAGCCGCCATTGCGTCAAGTAGGCCATGGGTGGCTCTCCCAAAAAATGGCGAAAACGCTCCGCAAGACGCGTGCGCGATAGACCGACGCAACGTGCCAGACTCGAGATGGTCCATGGGTGCGCCGGCTCTTTGTGCAGAAGTGCGAGCGTTTGGCCGATGACGGGGTCGCGCGCCCCGGAGAGCCAGCCAGTCTGGCCCGGAGGAAGCGCGCAGATGTACCGCCGCAGGGTTTCCACAAAAAGCAGCTCGGACAGCTTGGCAAGCATAAGCCCGCTACCCGCATCCGCGCCGCTTGCGGCTTCCACCGAGAAGCGGATGGAATTTTCGAGCCATTGTCCCGACGCTTCCTTCGCGACGTGAACCACCAACACTCGGGGCAAACCGGCCAGAAAAACCTCGCTCAATCGCGGCTCGCACGAGAGATACCCGCAAACGAATTTCGTGACGTCCCCGCCGCCGCCGAAACGCACAACCTTGAGTCCCGTGGCCACGTACTTTGCAAAAGTGCGAAACGAATCCACCGGTTTCTCAGGTGCGCCATTGCCCAGCAAGTGCGTATCGCCGTGCGGGATGATCACAATGTCGCCCGCCGTCAGCTCTTCCTTCCGGCCACCGGGCAATCTGGCATAGGCACGGCCTTCGGTCAGAAGGTGGAAGACGATCAAGTGTCCTGTTCCGGAAAGAAAGTGTTGTCTGGCTGCTGTTGGCGAGGAACTGAAGCACCATGGAGCCGAAAACTCCCCGTTAAAAAACACCGCGCCACTCAGCTTGACGGACTTCAAGACCTCGGAGAGCACATCCATTGCGATAGCCTCGCGGAATTGGGCGTTTGTGTCAAGAATGCGGGACGGTCAGTCAAATTCTAAAGCGAGGCCGATAGTCTAAGCAGTGGTGGGACGTGGCGAGTAGAAACCAAATCAAAGAAGGAGAAAGAAGTGAAAGACAATTGCAGCAGGAAGTTCTGTGGCGGTCGAGCCGCTTACAGTATCGTTCGGGGAACGGTGGCGGCGTTTGCCATGCTGGCCGTTTCGGGCATTGCCTCGGGGCAAGATAAGTCGCCAGACAAGAAGGATGACACCACGTTCAGCGCAATACAGAGCCCAGCGGCTCCAGTGCTCATCACACCGCCAGTTGGGAACTCCGCGTTTTTGGCGGCTCATGGAGTGGGAACACAAGGCTATGTCTGCCTACCGACAACCACCGGCGTATCCTGGACCGTGAACAACGCGCGTCCTGAGGCGACACTGTTTACCAATGTTTTCGGCGCCGCTGTACAGATCATCACACACTTCCTCAGCCCCGTTGTGAATCCCAACGGTATCGGACCAAACCCACCACGTTTCGGCGATGTTACGTGGCAGAGCTCATTCGACAGCAGCCGTGTATGGGCGCAAAAAGAGAACTTCATCCATGCGGGAACCGATCCCAACAGCTGCGCCAATACCGGCTCGATTGACTGTTTGTTGCTGCAGGTGATCGGCTCCGATGAGGGACCGACCGGCGGCAAATTGCTGACGAAGACGACGTTCATCCAGCGGCTCAATACCAAGGGCGGATCCGCTCCAACGGATAGCTGCCTGACTCCCGCCGAAATTGGCAAGCAGGTGCTGGTGCCGTACTCGGCCGACTACATCTTCTTCCGCGCAGACCAGTAGGGCCTTTGTTTGCGATTGTAGGAAATCCGGGCCGTGTACGCGGAGCCGCTCCGCCAGTCGACGCTTTCGCGTGTACGGCCCGTCGAGGTTTGCCCGGCGAATTGGGCGTTTGTGTCAAGAAACCGGGACGCTCGGCCAAGTTTGCAGAGCTTGCTAGGTGCATCATACCGCCGGATCGCGAAGAACCGATCCGAGACAGTTATGAAAGGTAAGCAAACCATGAGTGCGAGTGTGCCACAGACATTTACCACGACAGAGTTTGACCAACTGAAGGCCCGGTTAAAAACCACTTGGATGACAGGAGACTACGACGCTTTTTCGCGCCACATGGAGAAGGGCGCTGAACAATTTTTCCACGGGTTAGCTGTCACGCCGGGAATGCGGCTGCTGGATGTCGGTTGCGGTGCCGGGCAACTGGCATTGATTGCCGCTCGCGCAGGAGCAACAGTAACGGGCTGCGACATTTCCACAAACTGGCTCGAGAAAGCCCGGTCACGCGCAACCTTCGAAGGGCTCGAAGCCACCTTTGAAGAGGGGGATGCAGAAGCGCTGCCGTACGAAGATGGCCAATTCGACGTAGTAGTCAGCTTGCTCGGCGCGATGTTCGCCCCCCGCCCGGATCGCGTGGCGGCAGAGCTTATCCGCGTGTGCCGACCCGGCGGGATGATTGCCATGGCGAATTGGACACCCGGCGGTTTCGTGGGGCAAATGTTCAAGACGATTGCCAAGCACATCGCTCCTTCGGGGATGCCCTCACCGGTGCTGTGGGGCGATGAAGCTACGGTTCGCGCGCGTCTTTGTAACGGGATTTCAGACCTGAAGTTTGCGCGTCGCGATTATCACTTTGAGTATCCGTTTGCGCCCGAAGCAGTCGTGGAATTTTTCCGGGCTAATTACGGACCGATGACACGGCAATTCGCTTCTCTCGATGCAAGCGGCCAAGCGGCGTTACGAAGCGAGCTTGTCCAGTTGTGGTCCGCCCATAACAAAGCTACGGGCAATGCCACGAAAGTGGATGCTGAGTACCTTGAGGTCGTTGCGACTCGCAGCGGAAGCATTCCGCGCGCAGCGGCCGGCACCTCTACTAAACAGACAGGAGAAACAATGAATCGTCGTGCCGCATTATTAGCAGATCGTATCGAGGAAGGCGCCGCAGCGTTGGCAGCGTTTGCCGAAGGACTTTCGGAAGCGCAATGGAAAACACCGGTGTCAGCAACCGATCGACGGTCAATCGGCGTGATCGTTCACCACGTTGCAAGTGTCTACCCGATTGAGATTGATCTCGCTCGAGCCATTGCCAGTGGCAAGCCCATTACGGAGGTCACCTGGGAAGTTGTCGCTCAGTTGAACTCCGAGCATTCCCAGGAACATGCAGGTGTAACAAAGGCAACGGCACTCGAACTCTTGCGCCGCAACAGTACTGAGGCGGCGGCCGCTGTGCGCGGATTTACGGATGACAAGTTGGACCAGGCGGCGCCCTTCTCGCTGAGCTACGGCGCACCGGTCACCGCGCAGTTCGTTGTAGAGGATCACGCCCTGCGGCACTCCTGGCATCATCTGGCGCACATTCGCAAAGCGCTCGGTCGGTGATTCCAGAATCAGTTTCCGCCCAGAGAGGCGCGAACGAGTTCTGGACTCTTGTTCGCGCCTGCGGACGGTTCTCCAAGAAGTTTCGCAAGAATCTCGGGAATTTCGAAGATGGCGCGGTTATTCTGAGCGTCAACGTTCGTGCGAAACTCCGCGAGTCTCGCAGGCTCGAGCATCTGTCTCGCTCCGCTCGCGACATCTTTGAAGCTCTTCAGCACAATCCCGACATTTTTCTCTTTGACCCATTCGGCGTTGTACCGCTCCTGCGGAAGCGTCCACGCATTGCATTCGATCAGCACCGGAAGCTTCCGGATCATCGCCTCCGCAATGCTTCCTGGCCCGGGTTTGCCAATCAAAAAATCCGCCGCGCGCATCAGGCGATGCACTTCTTTTGTGAATCCCACAACATGGACGGGCATCTTCCACTTGCGCGAGCGCAGTTTCGTCGCCAGCGCCTCGTTCCGCCCGCAAATCAGGATCAATTGCAACGGAAGGCCTGCTGCGTCCAAACGCTCCGCGATATCGAGCATCACTCTCGAGCCGTGCCCGCTGAAGAGAACCATCGCTGTCGTACGGTCATTCCTTAAACCCATTTGCTTCCGCAACTCGCCAGGATCGGAATTATCTATGGCGTAAAAGTCCGGCCGCACGATCATCCCCGATGTTCGAAAGATATGCTGCTCGTCGTGCCCCATGGCGCGCGCCTGCTCCGCGGCTTTTTCGGTTCCCGCAACGACGTACTGTTCCTTGATCGGCTCAATCCAAAAGCGCGGCGGCAAATCCGCAAGATCCGTGATGATGGTAACGAACCGCCGCCCAGGATACACGCGCGTCCAGCTTTCGCAAATCTGCCGATTGAAATGAGGAATCACCGAAACCAGCAGGTCCGCCGGATTCTTGCGCCAATGCCTTGCAAGCAGATTCACCAGCAGCCGGTGAAAGAGACGAATGGTTGCCTGCAGCAGGCGCAGTAGATAAATGCTCCCGAGGGTCCAGCCGTTTTGCAGAATGATGTTATACTGCTGCTGGATGCGGATGCCCGTCAGCCTTCGCAAGATATCTAGCTTGTCCGTAACCTCTTGAAATTGAACGAGTTCGACCTGCCAGTCACCCTGCCTAGGGCCAAGGACGGTCTGTAAAGCAACTGCCGCGTTGCGATGCCCCCCTCCGGCATCATGGTAGACAATCAGAATCCTTTTCATTGAGCGGGATTGTGCCACATACCGCAGGGTAGCGCTACGGCATAGCTATTCTAGTACTCAGCATTCTACATGCCATGTGGATAAGCCAATAACCTTTTTGTGTTCAATAAGTTCCATGAGCACATTCACCTAGATTTCGTGCCCTCTTCATGTCCTGTTCACATTGAATTCCGACAATCGCTGCATGCGCTGCGACCTGCATGTGCATTCAAAAGCTTCGGGAATGTTTAACCTTGCCGGGCTCAAGAACTTGTGTCAAGAGTCGTACAGCGAGCCGCTTGAAGTGTACAACCTTCTGAAGCGGAGAGGTATGACTGCTATTACCGTCACCGACCACGACTCGCTGGACGGCTCCGATGCCCTGCGTTCCCGACCGGACTTCTTCCTCAGCGAGGAAGTCACCGTGCGCATGCCCAGCGGTACCGAAGCGCATCTTGGCGTTTACAACATCACAGAGCGCGATCACATCGAAATTCAGCGGCGCGCCAAGGATTTCGTTGCTCTTCTGATGTATCTGACAGAACGCAAGCTTTTCTTCAGCGTCAATCACGTTTTCTCGGGACTCACCGGCCACCGCGAAGCCCAGGATTTCGCCTGGTTCGAATCCTATGTTCCCGCTTACGAAGCTCGCAACGGCCAGATGTGGCGCAAGACCAACGAAAGCGCCGCGCGGCTGGCTGCCCGTCTCGGCAAAATCGCCGTCGCGGGCAGCGATGCTCATGCCCTTGCGGGTGTGGGGCTCACTTACACCGAAGTTCCAGGAGCCAGAAATGCGGACGAGTTTTTCCGCGGACTGCGCTCCGGCTGGGGCCGCGTCGCGGGCCATCACGGCAGCTATGGCAGGATCACGGCCGATGTTTTTAGCATCATCGGCTCGCTCTTTACGGACAAGCACTGGACGTCCGTATTTGCTCCCATCGTTCCGTTAGTCCCGATTTTCTCCGCAGGGCACTGGTTAAATGAAATTCGCTTCTGCAAGAAATGGACCGCGGCCATGGAAAACGGCGCAGCAAAAAAACGCATGCTTTGGGATATCGATCCCACTTTCGAGGCGAATTTAGCAAGTTGAGGCGGTCTATGAAACGGCTCTCGAAGCTCGGATGCGGTTCGCCCGGCGGCAATTTCTCGCACCCTTTCGGTCTGCGCGGGAACCGTGTTTGCCTTTTCGGCATCCTACTTTATGAGAGGGTTTGTCTGTTTCGCAGTGTTGTGGTGAGGTAGGTCCATGGCAGTCGCACGCAGCCTCTGGACACGCATCGAGCGCCGCGATCACCGCGTCATGCAGCGCATGAACCGGTGGCGTGCGCCGCGATGGGTCCGCATCTGGACCATTACGGTGACCCGCATGGGTGACGGTTGGATTTGGTACGCCCTGGGCTTCTTGCTCCTGGGCTTCGGCGGCCCGCAGCGATTCGCAGCGGTAACTGCCGCCGGCTCCGCCGCCGTCTTTGGAATTTTCGTGTTCAAGGCGCTAAAGCACTTGAGCCAGCGTCCGCGCCCCTGCCAAATCGAGCCGCACTGCTGGTCGAAAATCCTTCCGCCGGATAAATTCTCGTTTCCCTCCGGCCACACCATGACTGCGTTTTCCATCGCGCTGGTCATCAGCTACTTTTATCCCTCGCTCGAAGGCGTTCTGGTGTTCCTCGCGCTGAACATTGCGGTGTCCCGCATCGTCCTCGGCATGCACTTCCTCAGCGATGTTCTGGCAGGAATGCTTCTGGGCGTCGGGCTGGGCCTCGCCTCGATTACCGCATTCGCCTCAATGGGCTTGGCCTAGCGCCGCAGCAGCTCCAAGGTTAAATCTTGGGTTTCACCGTTACTTCCATCTGGTAACTTAAGACTCAGAACCGTCCTTAGATTGGCGGCTTCGTGTGGCTCGCCATTGCATCGCGGAACGCCGCGAGATTATTCTTGTCCACAATCGCGGTTCCGGTGTCCACCCACGCCGGCATCGGAGAAGCGGGTGCCGTCCTCCACTCCTTAAAATCATGAACCGCGTTGTGATGGAGGTCGTCCAGAAACTTTAGCCCGTAGTAGGCCATCACATAGGGCTTCTGCACCACGGTCGCGGTAATCGCGCCACGCTGAATCCAGTCCAGCGTCTCCGGATCCTTGTCAAACGCCACGATTGGAATCTTGCCATCCAGGTCCACACGGTGCAGCGCATCGGCCGCCCCTTCGCCTCCCGAGGCCTCGAGTCCGATGATCCCGTCGGGCTTGTCCTTGCCTTGGAGCAGCGCCGAAATTGCGTCATAAGCGTTACGCGAATCGCCTTTGTCGTCTAGGGTTTTGGTGATTTTGATTCCCGGATACTTCTTGAACGCGTCTTCCACGCCGCGAACGCGTTCGCCCAAATTGTATTGTCCCGGGATGGTGATGATCACAACACCCCCTTTGCCTTTCAGCAACTCGCCCATGCGCTTCCCGCTCTCCTGGCCGGCGCGGAAGTTGTCTGTGCCCACAAACGTAATGCGTTTCGACTCCGGCGAATCAGCGTCCACGCAAATCACCGGGACTCCCAGCTCGATCGCCGAATTGATGCCATCGCGGAAAGCTTCCGGATTCGAGGCCGAGAGCAAAATGCCCGCCGGCTTTTGCCCGACCGCCTGCTGAAATGCAGTCACCTCTTCATTCGTGGAAAAACTCGCCGGCCCCGTCAGCTCGGCTTTCACGCCCAATTGTTTGGCCGAATCCTCCAACCCCGCCGCCGCTTCCTGCCAGTAGGGCAAGCTCGTGTTGAAGGCCACGAAAATATAGCGCTCGTCAGGTTGGTGGTAGGCCGGTGCGCAAGACACCAGGACTCCAGTCACAAGAATTGCCGGAAGAAGTTTGCTGAAGCGAATTTTCACCGCGGACCTCCTTGCAGAAGTTTTTTGAACATGGACAAACCGTGGACACAATTCCGGGTACAATCCTGACTTCTTCGGTGCGTAAGCCTACCACAGCTGCAGCCCGGAGGAGCATCTTATGAGGGTCGAGCTATTAGCTCCGACATGGCGGCCCGTACCACCAATAGGAACTTGTGGACCCTGGGCTCCCAGGGGGCGCTCTGCTGCTGAAATATTTTTTTGGAATTACGCATTAAATATGCTCAAGCACGCAAAATTTCTTATTCAGGTCTCTCGCCCCGGACTTTGGAGCACGACCGCGCTGTTTTATCTTCTCCCGCTGGGCCGCGCTGACTTTCTACACTCAGGGCGGCTGTGGCTCGGACTCGTTTTCATTCTGTTCCCCCTGGGATTACTGCTCTACGGCGTCAACGACTTGGCCGACGCCAAAGCCGATCAACTGAATCCGCGAAAAGGAACGTACATGTTCGGCTCGCGCGGCGCGCGCGAGCAGCTCGCCGACTTGAAATGGCAAATCGTCGTCGTGCAACTTCCCTTCCTCGTTGCGTTTTACTGGCTCGTAGGCCCCCGCATTTTGGGGTGGTATGCGATTCTCCTCCTGGCAGTCGGCGTCTACAACGCCCCGCGCTTCGGCTGGAAAGGCCATCCCCCGTTCGACGTGGCCATCCAGGCGAGCTACTTGCTCGTGTTTGTGCTGAGCAGTTGGCTCAACCAGGTTCGGCAACTTCCCTGCCCGACGTTTCTCTTCGGAGCGCTTTTTGCCATGCATTCGCACGTCTTCGGCGAAGTGATGGACATCGAGCCGGACAAATTGAGTGGCCGCCAAACTACGGCCACCGCGATCGGCCGTGTGCCCGCGAAATTCCTTATTGCCGCGTTTCTCGCCATCGAGACGGCGCTGGTGTGGTTCTATTTTCACGATCGGATCGTCGCGGGATTCCTCGCCCTCGGCGCGGTTTGGTTTGTGCTGGACGCAACGGTGCTCTGGCGGGATCGCAAGTATCTGCCACGGGAGATGCGCCTGTTCCTCTGGGGCTGGAACCTCGCCTCCGCCCTCGGCATCGTTTGGAATTGGACTCAGGGTACTCTCACTCATTCGAATCCCATGCGCGGTCTTTAGCCGATGACGCGAAAACTCTTGCTCGAAATCAGCGTGGACGGCGTCGAAAAGGCTGGTGCCGCCGAACGCGGCGGCGCCGACCGCATCGAATTGTGCGCCGACCTGTCCGTCGGAGGCCTCACCCCGAGCCGCGAACTGCTTCGCGGCGTCCGCGAAAAGGTCCACATCCCGGTCTATTCCATGATCCGCCCGCGCCCGGGAGCGTTCGTCTACTCGGACTCCGAGTTCGCGGAAATGGAACGCTCCATTGCCGTGGCCGCCGAATGCAACATGGATGGAGTTGTGCTGGGCGTCTTGAAAAAGAATCGCCGCATCGACATGGCGCGAACGCGAAGGCTCGTGGACCTCGCGCGGCCTTTGCCGGTGACGTTTCACCGCGCATTCGACGAAACTGCCGACCTTGCGCGGGCCCTCGAAGCGGTGATCCAAACCGACGCCGCAAGAGTTCTTACTTCGGCTGGGGCGAAAACGGCCCTGCAAGGCGCCGCGAAGCTGGCCCAACTCGTCGCCACGGCGCGCGACCGCATCTCCGGTGTTGGGAGTCCGACGCAACCGGATCGCATCATCGTTGTCCCCGGAGCCGGCATCACACATTCCAACATCACGCAAGTCGCGCAGAGGACCGGCGCCATCGAATTTCACGCCGGCCTCGGCTCCGTACTCCCCTACTCCTCCGGCGACTTCGCCGCCTTTGAATCCGAAGTCCGCAAGCTGGCCGAAGCAATGCACAGTGGCAAGTGACGAGTGGGCGCGCAGCGGTATTGGAGGAGTCTAAAGGACCGTGCGGCGGGGGTTCCAGAGACGAAGCAGGACGGGAACAGACCCTTCGAAGTTCCCTTAAGATCGGAGCAGGCCCTCACGCGACCAAGAGTTGTTTAATTGCTGACCACGTACTGTCCTGGAAATTGACATTTCGGCGGGCAACATTTCTAATCAGACTTTTTGAATCTCTTTGGACACTCGATTCTCGTCGCTTGTGACTCGCCCGGAACACAATGGTGCGCATGGCGGGACTTCTGGCCGCTTCGCCTTTCTTGTAGCGGCAGGAATCTTCCTGAGCCGAATCTTCGGGCTCGTTCGCGATCGCGTTTTTGCGCACTATTTCGGTAATTCCGCTGCCGCGGACGCGTTCCGCGCCGCCTTCCGCATTCCCAATTTTCTGCAAAATCTGTTTGGTGAAGGAGTTCTCTCTGCTTCTTTTATTCCGGTTTACGCAAGCTTGCTCGCACAAAAAGAGGATGAAGAGGCGCGCCGTACTGCCGGAGCGGTAGCGGCACTCTTGGCATTGACCATTTCCTTGCTCGTTCTCATCGGCGTGCTCGCAACTCCTTTTCTAATCGCGGTCATCGCACCCGGTTTTTCGGGAGAAAAACGCGAGTTGACCATTCAGATTGTGCGCATTCTTTTCCCCGGCGCGGGCTTATTGGTCTTCTCCGCGTGGTGCCTCGGCATTCTCAACAGCCATCGCCGTTTTTTTCTTCCTTACGTGGCTCCGGTGATTTGGAACGGGGCCATGATCGCTACATTGTTGGGGTTCGGGCGCAATCACATGCAGAACCAGCTGGCTGTGATCCTGGCCTGGGGATCCGTGGCGGGGAGCGCTTTCCAAGTAGGAGTGCAATTGCCCGCCGTGCTGCGGCTCCTTCAAGGCCTGCATCTGTCCCTCGGCGATCCTCGAGGAAATGTCGCTATCGTAGTGCGAAATTTCATTCCCGTTTTTGTGGGGCGCGGCGTCCTGCAAATAAGCGCATACATTGACGCGCTTCTCGCGAGCCTTCTGCCGACCGGAGCGGTCGCTGCACTTTCCTACGCGCAGACTTTGTACACGCTTCCCGTGAGTTTGTTCGGGATGTCCATCTCCGCCGCGGAGCTGCCGGTAATGTCGGGCACTCTGGGCGAAGAAAGTGTGGTCGCAGAAACACTCCGCATGCGGTTGAATTCCGGTTTGAGGCGGATCGCGTTCTTTGTCGTACCCTCGGTCGCCGGGTTTCTTGTGCTGGGTGACGTGATCGTAGGCGCCATCTACCAGTCCGGGCGATTCCAGCACGCTGACACGATTTATGTTTGGGGGATTCTTGCCGGCGCCAGCGTGGGCCTGGTGGCCTCGACGTTTGGCCGGTTGTACGCCTCGACCTACTACGCACTGCGCGATACACGCACGCCGCTTCGGTACGCGGTGGTGCGCGTCGTGCTGACCACAGTTCTTGGCTACCTTTTCGCGGTTCCCTTGCCGCCGGCGTTGGGCATCGAAGGCCGCTGGGGAGTCGCCGGACTGACGATCTCCGCGGGGATTGCCTCGTGGCTGGAATTTGTGCTGCTTCGTCGCACGCTGAACCGGAGGATCGGGCATTCCGGAGCACCGCCAGCCTACCTTATCAGTCTCTGGGTGGCCGCGTTGCTCGCAGCCGCGGCAGGCTTGGGGATTCAGCATTTCCTAGCCTTTCGCTCACCGATCCTTCGCGCGGTCTTGGTGCTTGGACCGTACGGCGTTCTATATTTCGTTTTTACGTTAGCTCTTGGTTTGACAGAGGCCCGAGAAGGTCTTGCGCGTTGCATTCGTTGGCTTCGCCGCCGAGGGTAAGCCAGGGGGAGCTGATTGCGGAGTAAGAGTTAGGCGACGAACTCCAGGAGGGCGGCGGGTTCCTTCTTGGCAATGGTGAGGAGGCGGGAGCGGCATGTCGCGATTCATGTACAAACCCTCTGACACAGGATGGCGTTGTTCAAAGTGACCATGGCTGTGTTTCAGTCTTGCCACGATGCCTGTCGTTCGTGGCGATGGTTTGGGGAAGGCGATCAGCCCTTTGGTCTTGGCGGCCTAGCGTTACGCTTTTTGCGCCTGACGGCGGAGGAACGTCGGAACGTCCAGGTCGTCCGCTGCGGGAACCTCCTCGCTGACTTCGCGGACGTTTTGCTGGACCTGATGCACCACGTTCGCGGGCTGCATCGGCTGCTCCATGATTTCGCGGCCGGCTTTCCAAGTCTTTGGCAGGAAGGATTGCTTTGGCAGCGCGTTTTTCTTGTTGGCGTCCCTGAAGCCCGCGGCAATCACGGTGATCTTGACGGAGTCCTTCATGGAGTCGTCCTGCACGGCGCCGAAAATGATGTTGGCGTTTTCGTGGGCAGCTTTTTGGATGACGGTCGAGGCTTCGTGCACTTCGTGCAGCGTCAGGCTGGAGCTGCCGGAAACATTGATGAGAATGCCCTGCGCGCCTTGAATGGAATTGTCTTCGAGGAGCGGGCTGGCGATGGCACGGTTCGCAGCGTCAATCGCGCGATTCGTGCCCGTGCCCACGGCGGTACCCATGACCGCGTAACCTTGGCCATGCATGATGGCTTTCACGTCGGCAAAGTCGCGATTGATGATGCCGGGTACGGTGATGATGTCCGAAATGCCTTGCACGGCCTGGCGAAGAATGTCGTCGGCGATGCGGAACGCGTCGAAGAAGCTGGTGCCGCGCTCGACGGTGTCCATCAGGCGCTCATTGGGAATGACGATGACGGTGTCCACCGCGCCGATTAATTCCTGAAGCGCCTGCTCGGCCTGCATCATGCGGCGCTTGCCTTCGAAGACGAATGGCTTGGTGACGACGGCCACGCTGAGCGCACCCAATTCGCTGGCGAGTGACGCGACCACCGGCGCGGCGCCGCTGCCGGTGCCGCCGCCAAGGCCGGAGGTGATGAAAATCATGTCCGCGCCTTCAAGCGCTTCGATAATTTTGTCCGTGTCTTCGAGCGCGGCTTTGCGGCCGACCTCAGGATTGGCGCCCGCGCCGAGTCCCTTGGTGAGTTTCGCGCCGAGCTGCAATTTCGCCGAAGCCTGCGAAAGCTTCAGCGCCTGCAAGTCGGTATTCGCGGCGATGAATTCGACGCCTTCCAGCTTCGCGCGAATCATACGGTTGACCGCGTTGCAACCGCCCCCGCCGACGCCGATGACTTTAATTTTTGCCGGCTGCAATTCTTCGCTGAAGCTCATGCGAATGCCCGCGTCTTTTCCCGTCATGTTTTGTCGGCCTCCTTCACGTTCGCGCACCCGGTTGGCAGGGTCACGAGGCACCCGCGAACATGGCTTTCAGTTTGGATACCAGGGTCCCTGAGCGTTGCGGGCCGGAGCGGCGCGCCTTCGCGCCGCTCAACACCAGTCCCACAACCGTGGCGTACTCCGGCTGAGCTACCTGTTCCGGGAGATCCGCCAAACCTTTTGGCTCCGCGATGCGCACGGGCAAATGGAACGATTGTTCGATGAGGTCATCGAGGCCGCGCAAGCGCGCGCCGCCGCCGGCGAGAACAAATCCAGCCGGCATCTGGCCATCCAGGCCGGCGCGCTGGAGGTCGTCGCGAATGAGCGAGAGCAGTTCCATGGCGCGAGGTTCGATGATGTCGGTGAGCATATGCGGAAAAATCTGGCGAGGCGGGCGGTCGCCGACGCTCGCGATTTCGAGCGCGCCATTGTCTTTCAGAAATGCCGAGGCCGCCCAGCCATGGCGGCGCTTGATGCGTTCGGCTTCGGGAATGGGAGTGCGCAAGCCCACCGCAAGATCGTTGGTGAAATGGTCGCCGCCGATGGGAACGACGCCAATGTGGCGAACTACTCCGCCGCCATAAGCGAGCACTTCCGTCGTGCCACCGCCAATATCGAGCAGACAGCAGCCGAGATCGCGCTCGTCCTGCGTGAGGCAGGCTTCGGCGGAAGCGAGCGGCTCTAGCACCGTATCGCTGATGAGGATTCCCGCTTTATTCGCGGCGGTTACCAGATTCTGCGAAGCTGCAATCGACGAAGTAACGACGTAAACATCGGCGACGAGCCGCTGGCCGACCATCCCGATGGGATCGCGAATGTTGTCCTGCATGTCCACAATGAATTCGTGAGGGAGGACGTGAAGAACTTCGCGATCTTCGGGAAGAGAGATGTTGCGCGCGGCATCCACGGCGCGGCGCACGTCTTCTCTTTCGATGTCGCGCGGGCGCTGACCGAGTGTGATTCCGCCGCGGCTATTCACACCGCGAACGTGATGACCGGCGACGCCGATGAGGGCTTCTTCCACCGGAAGGTTGGCTACGCCTTCGGCTTCTTCCACGGCGCGACGAATGGAGCTGACCGTGGAATCGAGATTGACGATCAGTCCTTTGCGCAAACCTTTGGATTCGGCCGCGCCAAGAGACAGGAACTTTACAATCTCGCCTTCGATTTCGGCGATGAGGATGGAAGTTTTGGTGCTGCCTATGTCGAGCCCAACCAGGTATTTATCTTTCTTCGCCAATCCGCCGCCCCTCAGTTGAATCTATTTTGTTCTTGCGGCGATCGCGCCCGGGCTGGTGTCGGGATTCACGACCACTTGCCGCGTGTACTGCAAATCAATGGACTGCACCCGGCCGGTATGGGCCTGCCATTGCGAAAAATTGTCGACGAGCATCTTGAACTTGCCGGAAAAATCGCTCGAGCCGAAGTGCACAGTGACAGCTTGCGTGTCGGTGGGGCTGGCGAGACCGGTCAGGACCACGCGCAGATCTTTGGGAATCGAGAGGTCCACTTCGCTGACGGCCTGCGACGCTCCGCCCCGCACAAGTTCGATATCCTTCATAAACTCCTGAAAAAGTTGCATGCGCTTCTCGCGCTGATCGCGCGGCAAATCGTCCGAGACTCCGGTGACGACGGGAAATTGATAATCGGTGTCTTGAGGGCGATCCAGGATCATGCCGTGAGGATCAATCAGCTCCACTTCGTTGCCATTGCGCGCGAAAGCAACGGGAGTGCGTTCCGTGAGTTCTACGCGGATGCGATTTGGGAGAATCCGGTGCACGGTCGCGGACTCGACCCAGGGAATTTGCTCGAGCTGGCTACGACGGAGGTCGAGCGGAATTTGCAAAACGCTGCGATTGCGGTCTTGCGCGAATTGCCTCAAAACCGCTTCACGCGTGACCACGTGATTGCCCGTGAGTTCAATCTGCTCGGGCTTCAGCAAAAGCATCGCCGGCGAATAGAGAAGAAACTGCGTTGCGTAATACGCGCCCACGGTTAGGATGGCACCGGTAGCGGTGAAAACCAGAATGTGGCGGTAGAACCTCCAGCCGCGGCCACCGAGTTTTTTGCGGCGGATTTCGACGGGCTTCTGGCGTCGCAGGTAGCGCGGTTCTTCGTCGGCAATCAGCTCCGGCCGGTAACGCTCCGTGGCTTCTGCAGGCGCGGTGGCGTTCCTCTGCATGGGCTTCAGGCGTTCCAAACGACCACCTCGTTTTTCAGGGCCACGCCGTAGGCCTTTTGGACGCGCCCGCGGACATCGTCGATCAACGCCAGCATGTCTTTGGCGGAGGCGCGGCCCGTGTTCACAAAGAAATTGGCGTGGCGGTCGCTCACGCGGGCGTCGCCGACCGAGAGGCCCTTGAGCCCTAACTCGTCAATCATGTGGCCCGCCGAAGCGCCTGGAGGGTTTTTGAAGATGCAGCCGGCACTTTTTTGCCCAAGCGGCTGACTGGAGCGCCGTTTTTCGTTGCAGATACGAATGCCTTTTAGAATTTCGTTGTACGGTTTGGAGGGTAGTTCCAATATCACTGCGAGCATCATATCATCAGCCGCAAAAGAAGTGTGGCGATATTCGAAAGAAATTTGATGCCCCCGGAGCGTCTCGATTTCCCGGGTGGCGGCACGGTAAAGCTTCACCTCGCGGACGTAGGTGCCGATTTGCATGCCGTAGGCGCCAGCGTTCATGCGCAGGGCCCCGCCCACGGTGCCGGGGACGCCGATCAAGCCTTCCATCCCACCCAGATCATGCTTGGCGCAGAAGGTGACGGTGCGGCCGAGGTCGGCGGCGGCGTCCACGTAAGCGAGATTGCCTTCGAGATCAACGTCGGGTTCGGGCGGAGCCAGTTGTAAGACGACCCAGGGAAGTTGGCCGTCGTCCACAAGTAGG
>DATFRZ010000105.1:0-2173 GCA_035262885.1 Candidatus Acidiferrum sp. | reverse complement strand
GAAAGACCCCCAACCCAGTAGCGGCAGCGGCAGCGGTGATCAGACCCAACCTGCAGAAAAGAAATAGTCCCCGCGGGAAAATCATTTCAGGATTGCAGGAATCCACAGGTGTGGAGCATCTCTGTCACCAGTGACAGAGGCAGTCCCACCACGTTCGAGTATTCCCCCTCAACCCGCACAACCCATGGCGCCGCGCCCCCCTGAATTGCATAAGCGCCGGCTTTGTCCATGGGTTCGGCGGTAGCGATGTATTCCTTAATTTCGCGCGCGGTAACATCGCGAAAATGGACGTCAGTCGTGCGCGAACGTGTTTGCGCAGGTTTCCCCGGAACAACCACACTCACGGCCGTAGTGACCTGGTGCGAACGCCCGGAGAGCAGGTGCAGCATGCGTTCAGCATCCTGTTCGTCGTTGGGCTTGCCTAGACTCCGTCCGTCCACGACAACGATAGTGTCAGCTGCGAGAACAACGTGCTGGGGAAATTGCTTCGCCACCTTCTCCGCTTTTTCCCGCGCCAGGCGTAGCGCATAGTCGGTCGCCTGCTCGCCGGGGCGTTGCTCCTCAGAAATGTCGGGCGCGTAGGCTTCAAATTCAATTCCGGCGTCGCGCAACAATTGCTGACGGCGCGGCGAGCCTGAAGCAAGGATTAGTTTGCGCGGAGCGAGCATCCAAAGAATCGAGAGCTTCCGTCTCAAGATACGTGAAAGAACTCGGGTTAAGCAAAGTTGCGCACGGCACGCTGGGCGCGTCGGTCACCAATGGCGGTTGCGAATTCCGTGTCTGGGCGCCCAACGCCAATCAGGCGCGCATCCAGTTGTGGAACGGCGCAGCCTGCAGTCCGCAAATACTGGCCATGGAACGCGCTGACGGCGGCCATTTCGTCCTGCAGACTTCCGCCCGGCCCGGCGACACATACTTCTACATCGTGGACGATCACCAGCCCGTGCCTGATCCGGTCTCACGCCTGCTTCCGCAGGGCGTTCATGGGCCAACAGAAATTGTCGATCCGGAAAAATTTCCGTGGGCTGATGCCCAGTGGCGTGGCCTTCCAATCAACAAATACGTCATCTACGAGCTGCACATTGGCACTTTCACGCCGGAGGGCACACTCGACGCCGTGACTTCAAAGCTTCCCTACCTCAGGAAGCTCGGAATCACCGCTATCGAACTCATGCCGGTGGCCGCTTTCCCCGGCGTGCGTAACTGGGGCTACGATGGTGTTTCTCCTTACGCTGTCCAGGCCAGCTATGGCGGTCCGGAAGCTCTGCGCCGTCTTGTGAACGTTGCGCATAAAATCGGACTCGCCGTAATTTTGGATGTGGTTTATAACCACCTCGGCAATGAAGGCAACTATCTTCGTCTCTTTGGCCCGTATTTCACTACAGAACACAAAACTCCGTGGAGCGACGCCATCAACTATGACCAGCCGGGTTGCGCTGGTGTGCGCCGCTACTTCATTGAGAACGCTCTCCATTGGATTCGCGAGTACCATCTCGATGGCCTTCGGCTGGATGCGGTTCAGACCATCAAGGACAATTCCTCGCCCCACATCCTGGCGGAAATCGCAGCCAACGTCCGCGAACTGGCGCACGACCTTGGACGCGAAGTTTGCTTGATTGCTGAAACTGATGAAAACGACGCCAGGATCGTGCGTCCTCGAAGCGCGGGCGGCTACGGGCTGGATGCTCTCTGGAGCGACGATTTTCACCACGCTGTCCACGCATTCTTTACTGGCGAGCGCCAAGGCTACTATCAGGATTTCGGCCGGCCGGAGCAGATCGTACGCGCTTTGAATGAAGGTTTTGTTTTTCAGGATGAGCCATTCCGCTTTTGGAGCTTGCGTCCGCGCGGGACCAGCAGCCACGGAGTGCCGGCTCCTGCCCACGTGCTCTGTATCCAGAACCACGACCAGGTCGGCAACCGCGCCTATGGTGAGCGGCTCACCGTGCTCATTCCTCGCGGCGCGCGAATGCTGGCCGCAGCGTTGCTCCTTCTTGCCCCGCAAACGCCGTTGTTGTTTATGGGCCAGGAGTTCGACGAGAACCGGCCCTTTCAGTTTTTTACTGACTACGGTGATCCCGCGTTGCAGAAGGCGGTAAGCGACGGCCGCAGAAACGAATTCAAAGATTTTGACTTCCAGAGCATTCCCGATCCGCAGGATCCGGCCACCTTT